>NZ_DASWWZ010000498.1:0-2351 GCF_036405755.1 Schlesneria sp. | reverse complement strand
TGAAGTCCCGACTGACGCAGCGGCGAAAAGGCATTCCCCCTGCCGGGATCAGTCCCTTCCCCGGGACGATGGACTATCTCGGGGAGAACGCGGTCCAGGTGAGCAGTAGGCGTCTCACTTGAGGCAATCCTCACGAGGCGGTGGTGACTTGAGGTGAGTCTCGTTGTCTCTAGAGCATAGATGTCAAAAACTGCCGAAGAGCGTCGGCTCAAGATGGTGTAGCCGGGACAGGAGTGTTTCTCTAACCAGATCCGCTGATTTTATCGTTAAATTTTGCCGATGTATGAATCTGAGACTCCTGGAAATGCGTCTCTGAGCTTGCGATGAGATCGGGCACCTCAGGTGTCCGCGCTCCTGGGCAAGTCTTGGAGTGATGAGCCAGATCGATATGACCGTTCGCGACCAGCATCATTGAATTGACGGATCGAAATCGCTTGCGCATTCGCTCGACCGACTGCGGCCCTAGCAGGAAATGATGTCCACGTGCGGTACTCAAGGCGATCTGGCGACATCCTTGAGCAGGCCCGGTCAGATCTCTGGCTGTCTGGTGTGCCAGGGCCGCTTGCGCGAGGTCTGATATCCGTATGGCTGCTACTTGCAGTCCTTCTTGGGTCGCCTCCTTTTCTGTCCAGAGTGCACGCCCTGGACGACGTAGGACTGTCGGAAATCCTGTCATCCCCTTCCCTGCCCGAATTGCCTGTCGCAGACGATTCAAGGCTGGAACGCTTCGAACAAGCTCTACAATCCGTCGTAGAAGAGAACCGGCGGCTCTCGGAAGAAGTTCGCATTCTGAAAGAGAACTCAATCTTCCGTCCCCCCACGGAACGAGATCCGGTTGATGAGGATCTTGTTGTGGATTCACCGCTGGTCAGGGATTCCGATGGTTCGTCATCTCATTTTTCCCGTTATTACAACGGATTTGAGATTCGGACGAGAGATCCGGAATCCTCTCCCTTTTCACTGCGAATCAACAATCAAACACAGTTTCGCTTTAACGCTTTTGAGCGAAGCGAATCAGAATGGATCGACAGTTCAGGTGAATCTTTTCCCATCAATAACAGCAGTTATTTTTTGATTCCGCGAGGCCGATTGATCTTCTCCGGAATGGCATTCCTGCCAAAAATGTCTTACCTGCTTAACATCGATTACAACACCGTCAGCAGTAATCCGATTGGCTTTCGCGCCTATGTACTGAGTTATCAATTCAATAAAGCCCTGACGATTTCGGTCGGCCAGAACAAGGTTCCCGGAAGTCGCGAGTGGATGGGAAGTGCTTCCGTCGCTCAGGAAGGTCCTGATCGCTCGATGGCAACGACATTCTTTCGTCCCAGTCTGAGTCAGGGGGTGTGGGTGACGGGTCAAGTCTTCGAGACCGTCCGATATCACGCCATGTTGGCCAATGGCTTCAATACGCTCAATCTACGCCCAAGCCAGTTCACGCATCAGTTCTGTATCTCGGAATCAGTGTGGTGGGAACCGTGGGGCGATTTTGGCCGCGGCTACCCCGATCTCCAGAATCATCAGCAACCCGCAATTCGGATTGGTTCGAGCTACACCTTTGCTCCGGCGCAGGCGGAGGCAGCAGACGGAGGAGCACCCGAAAACTCATTGGTGCGGTTGTCGGACGGAACGTTGATCACACAAATGGGGGCACTGGCACCCGGCGCGATGGTGCGGGAGTACGATATTTCCCTCGCTGCATTCGATGCTTCTTTTAAGTATCGTGGATGCAGTCTGGCGACAGAAATTTATCTGCAGCAACTTTCGTCACTTCGTGGAACAGGACAATTGCCGGTGGATTCGGTCTCGGCCTACGGTGGATTCGTACAGGGGGGATATTTCGTACGGCCGCAGGAAGTCGAGATCTATTCCCGTGGGTCGCTCGTGACCGGCGGTTATGGAACGGGGACCGAAGTGGGAGGTGGATTCAACTGGTTTCCTCTGAAGGGACAAAACAACTTGCGATTTACCATCGACGCGGCCTGGCTGGAGGACTCACCCGCGCAGCAAAACCGTACCGGGTTTGTCGCAGGGCAGTCGGGTTTGTTGCTGCGGACTCAGATCAGTGCCGCTTTTTGAGCGGCACGCCGCACTGGCAGGGGATTCAGATCTGTCGCTGTTGAAGGTCTTCCGCGCAGGATGATTTCGTCACAGAGCTGCGTGGTCTGGAAGCGACTGCGACACAGGCATGCTCGAAATCGGGGTATCCCTGTTCTTCGGACGCGACGCCCGGTTAGGATCGCCGTCTGAACCAAAAGGAACCCTGTCCCTTGAAACAGAGGGCCCAAGAAAGCGGCGTCATGAATCCGAGTCTGGTTGAATATCTGCGGCGAATCTTAACCGCGCGCGTT
>NZ_DASWWZ010000497.1:0-22120 GCF_036405755.1 Schlesneria sp. | reverse complement strand
AGTTCCATGATCGGATCCATGTCGCACGGCCATCCGGCGAGATGAACGCAGACGATTGCCCTGGTGCGTGGCGTCAGAACAGCGCGAATCGTGTCGACATCGATCGTCTGGCTGTCCCGGTTAACATCAGCGACGACAGGGGTGGCTCCGCGCATGACGACGCAACTGGCGGACGCGATGAACGTGCGGCACGGGACAATCACTTCGTCTCCGGGGCCGATTCCCAGACCGTACAGCGCCAGTTCCAGTGCGACGGTTCCATTGGTCAAGGCGATGGCGTGCTTACACCCGATCGCGTCAGCATACTCCCGTTCAAACTGAGTTCCTTCGTTGCCCGTCCAGTAGTTCACCTTGTTCGACCGGAGAACTCGAGTCGATGCTTCGATCATCTCTTCATCAAAAAACGGCCAGGGCGAAAGGGGGCCACGGCGAACAGGTTCACCACCATGGAGTGCCAGGTCGTTGCAGCCGGATTCTGTGAGGTTCGACATGGGAGAGCTCTTTTTTACAGGAAGTGAGGATCAGACTGGCCAGTGGCGGAATGAGCGATTCAAAATCCCGGCACGGGTCATTTGGAAGTGGGGAAGTGAGCTGACAGCAAACGGGAAAAATCTTGCTAGGCACTTTTTCGGGATTCGAAGGACAATTCCTGCCGAATGATGCGCGGTGTCGAACCGACGACGGTACAGCCTCTGGTAATGTCCTGAATCACCACGGTGCCAGCTCCGACGGTTACATCCGCAGCGATATGGACTTCGGGGATCACACTGCACCCTGCCCCGAGCAGGCAGCGTTCATCGATACGCACGCCACCCGAAAGATGCGCTCCCGGTCCTATTCCCACGAAGTTACCAATCCGGCAGTCATGATCGACGGAGGATGAGGTATTGACGATGACGTGTTCGCCCAGAATTGCATCGGGCTGGACGACGGCCCCCGCGAGGACCACGGATCCCGCTCCCAGCCGGGCGGAATGGTGAACGAACGAGTGTGGGTGGATGACGGTCATCCACTCCATGGGAAGTGACTCGACGACCCGTTCTCGTATGCGAGCGTCACCAATCCCCACGATCCCTTTGTATTTCTCTGGTGCTTTCGCGAGATCGCTCACCGGCCCCCGAACGGGTACGCCCAGAATCGTTGTATCCCACATTCGTTCATTGTCGTCATAGATGGCATCGACGACGAACCCGGCTTCCTGAAGAGTACTGACTACGACTTTTCCGTGCCCTCCTGCTCCGATCACGACAATCTGCTTCGAACCTTCGAAGTCGGGCATGGAAGCGTGCCCTTCCGCCGTGATTCCCCTCTGCCCGAAGACCGCCGTAACTGTCTTCCAGAGAACTTTCAGGTCGAGCCAGAAGCTGACGTTGTCGACATACCAGACGTCGAGCTGAAATCGGTCGTCCCAGCCGAGCAAGTTGCGGCCGTTGACCTGCGCCCAACCCGTAATCCCCGGGGTGACGTCGTGCCGTCGGGTCTGTTCGGCAGAGTAAAGCGGCAGATAACGGACTTTCAGGGGACGAGGTCCTACCAGACTCATCTGCCCGGTGATGACGTTCCAGAGTTCCGGCAGTTCATCAAGACTGCTGGATCGTAAGAACTTACCAAACCGCGTCAGACGGCGATCGTCGCTGAGGAGTGCTCCCTGCGCATCCCGCGCGTCGGTCATCGTCCGGAACTTGCAGATCTTGAACAGCTTTCCCCCCCGGCCCGGCCGTTCCTGTCGGAATAGGACGGGTGAACCGAGAAACACCCGGACCAGGAGCGCAGTCATCGCCATCACCGGGGCGAGCAGGATCAACGCGGGGACCGCCACGGCGAGATCGAACAGCCGTTTGCCAAATCTGCGATAAAAGCCCTTCGACATATCAGGCGACCTTTTTCTTGCCGATCTGTTGGACGAGTTCACCGAATTGCGAGGCCTGTTGATTCCGATCGAAAAACTTGATCACGTAATCACGTGCCGACCGCCCCATCTGTTCGCTGCCCGGACGGTCTGAGTAAAGCTTTCGTACTGCATCGGCCATTGCCTGAGGATTACCGGGAGGGACCGGAATGCCTCCATTGGCCGCTTCGATGACCTGGCGAATCACGCCGTCGATCGCCAGCAGAACAGGACGGGATGCGGCCATGTAGTCGAAGACCTTGTTGGGGTAGGTCGTTCGAAACATGGGGATATCACGCAGCACGGCCAGACAGGCGTCAGATTCCGCCAGAATCTCTGGCATCTGCGACTTTGGCCGGGATCCCGTGAAAGTCACATTCTTGACATGCATCTGTGCCGCAAGTTCCTCAAGCTTAGCCCGATCCTTACCATCGCCGACCATCAGGAAATGAACTTCTGGAAGGTCTTCAACGAGTTTCGCCGCCTCAAGGACGACTTCCAGGTTATTCGCCATCCCCATCGCACCGGCATAGGTCACGATGTACTTGTCACTCAGGTTGAACTCTTCGCGCAGACCACCCGTTGTTTTCTTGACATGGAACATGTCAGGGTCGACGCCGTTGGCGATAAAGCTGATCTTCGCCTCGGGAATCCCGAGTCCGATCAGGTAGTCACGATAGGCAGGTGAATTCACCAGCAGGTGATTAGCACGTGCATACAGGAACCGCTCCAGTTTTCTCGCCATCCAGATCAGGACCGGATTTTTGAGGACTCCCATATCCACAGCAAACTCGGGCCACAGGTCACGGATTTCCAGGAGGAACGGCTTCCACTTCACGACGGAAATGACCCAGGCGGAAACGGCCTGAAAGATGGGGGGAGATGTGCCGATGACCAGATCGACATTCTTGACCTTCAAGGCGGTCCAGACGGAACTGACCATGAAAGACAGGAACGACACGATTCGCCAGACGAAACTGCGATGGAGAGCGGCATAGGTCCAGGCTCGCTGGACCTTCACTCCGTCAAAGTTCTGAACGCGTTCGTCGGACGTGCACTTCTTTCCGCTGAGATAGCTCAGATCACTGGCGACGATCGAGAACTCGTGCCCGCCGTCAACGAGCCTTCGCGCCAATTCATAGTGTCGCGTTCCACCGGCATCGTCCGGTGAGACAAACGCTTGATGGATCAGCAAGACGTGCATTGACGTGGCTCCGAAATGGGTCGAGTTGAAGGGAGAGGAATCGAGGTGATCGAATCTGCAAGTGAACCACCTGCGGTGACCGATGCCACCAGCGGTGTGTCCATGGTCTGGTCGAGATTCAGTGACACGGTTGCCTGCCAGTCGCCACCGCGGACTTGAACGTGATCGCCCGTAATCTGAACCGACAGAGCTTCAGGACCGAGCAAACTCGCAAAGACCACTGCATGGGTGGTGGCTTCGAGAGATACAGACAACGCTGGTCGGCGTGAGTGATAGAACGGGGCATACCAGCCCCTCGCGGAATGCTCATCGGCTCGGATGACTTGGAATCGAGGCTCTGCCTGCGACGAGGCCGCAAGCAGGCGATACGGCCCGTGGGGCGTTTGAATTTCGAGGCTCGTGAGATCGTGGTCCGCTGCAAACGGCCCATCCATCAGCAACCAGTGCAGACGAAACTGATGGTCGACCTGGCCGCAGAGGGCATCAACGATCAGCCAGTGTTCGGCCCCCAACCGGGCGACACCTCGCCGATGAGTGACCGGGTCGGCCAGTCTGCGGTAGCCGTCATGCTCGCCGTTCCAGGCGGAGACATCTCCCTGACGCGGGACGTTCCGGCCGTGTGATGTCCCTTTGAGCCACGGTAGCCACAGGAAGCGGCTGGCACGGTCCATTTGGTCCCGGCCATCCACGCTCACCGTGTTGTGGTGTTCGGTGTGCGAGAACGGATTATTCCAGGGGGCCGGGGAGTTATAGCTGTAGGTGCCCGGGTCGAGTGCGATGTTCAATCCGCGCCACCAGATGTCGACGTGCAGCATATCCGCCTGAGCGGGGCGATGCCGAAATCCGGCGGCACGCGAAATGGCACAACCCGCGGGCGTTCTGAGTGTCACATACCCACTGTCGGCAGCGTCGAAGTCGCGTCGTTCTGGGGAAAACGAACCGGAATGTTTTTCCGTAGCGAGGTCCCGATTCCCGGTACGGGCGTTGGAAGTGCTGGGGTGACCAGCATCTGTGATGGGGCAATCGGAGTCCGATGGCTGCTCAAGGCCGAACAGCCAGAAAAGTTCTTCGTCCCACGGACCAGACGGGAGGAGTCGCTGGCCGGTCAGCAGGTAATGCGTCGATTGCACGACGCCTCGGTAGTCGTCGTAAGCACAGTTGCTCAACGGCAGGATATAGGCACCATCATCCTGGCCTGTGCGCGGAACGCGGCCAGTGACTTTATCCTGGAGTTGATAGACGAATTCTCCCGCCCTGCCGATGCGATCCCGCAGTTCCGAAGACAAGGGTGAATCCTGCAGATCACCCAGTCGTATCGACCACAAATAGTTGTGCAGCATGACGCGATGGTAGTTCAACGAATGCTGCGAGAATGCACCGTCATCGTAGACCAGCGCTTGTGCCTGACTCTCGAGAAGCCGTCGTCCTTTTCGGGACCAGCGCGCTGCATCTTTCAATTCTGGAAACAGACTTCCGACTGTCCACAGACCCATGGCCTCGCTGATACCGTGATTGTTTTGCTGGCTCAGCGCATATCCGATGTTGGATTCGATGCGCTGCCCCGAGACGGCAATCATCTGTGCCAGCATCGAGACGCGAGCGGGCGTGGTGGCGGGACTGTTCCCAAACCCGTGCAGACCAAAGACCCAGGCCATCACACGCAGGCTGATCTCTTGCCCACACTTCCAGTTTGACCCGGTGTCGGGGGGATTAGATCGTCGCCAGTCTTCGATCAGGTCCCAGAAAAGTTTGGGAATTGCTTCGTCGCCTGTTCGCCAGTACGCGCGGACAAGCGGAAATACAAAGCCGAAGCGATTCGCTTCCCAGACGAGCTTGATATCCCCCGCGCCAAAGTCGCCGATCTGACTCCAGTGACGGTCATTGGGGAAAGTGTGTCCGGAGAGCGGATCTCGATGCCACTGAGGGGGGAGTCCAACTTCGACGAACTCGTTCGAGAAAAACTGGACGAATCCCTCGCGAAGGCGATCGACCGAATAGAAGGGTGAGGATTCCGGTGTGTCCCACCGCGAAAGCAGCTCACCTGAATTCGGGAGTTGTGCTGCGTCGAAAAAGAAGGGACGCGCCTGCTTGCGGCGACTCTCTGCGTAGGCTTCGGCGTCTCTCAGTGATGGATCACTGAGAAACGCTTCCAGCGGTAACTTGTCCCAGGTGGTGGCGGGTCGCTGCATGCGCACCAGCCCGCTTTTCATCCGCAATGCATAGACGGCACGATACATCAGCCATTTCGGGCCGAGGTACCTGAGCATCTGTGCGAAGCGGGAAACTTCCACGAATTGGGAATCCTACTGAGAGAAAGAGACTCGAAGCCCGATTCGTCAGGCCGCACGTCGAACGGAAGCCGATTTTGTCTGGAGGACAATGTCAGCAATTCGCTCGGAAGCCAGACCGTCCCAGAGGGGTGGAACGCGTCCCCCTTTTCCCTGACCGGAAAGAATCTTGTTGACTTCAGAAGTCAGCAGATCCATATCCGTTCCCACCAGGGTGTTGGTGCCATGAGTGATCGTGACTGGTCGCTCGGTGTTTTCGCGGACGGTCAGACAGGGGACACCCAGGGCTGTTGTTTCTTCCTGAAGACCTCCCGAGTCAGTCACGACAACGGTGGCACATTTTTGAAGTGCCAGACATTCCAGATAGCCTGCCGGTGGAATCGTGAAGATCCGATCCGAGTTTTCAAAGTGATACCCCAGACTCTTGATACGGGCCTGGGTCCGTGGATGAATCGGGAACACGATCTGAAGGCGTTCAGACATCTTCGTCAACGTCGCCAGAATGCGCTTCAGCGTTTCAGGTTCGTCGACGTTCGAAGGACGATGCAGCGTGACGAGAGCGTACTTCTCACCGAGCCCTGTAACTTCCGGCATTCTGGCCTGAGAGAGTAGTGACCGCAGCGTGTCGATCATTACGTTGCCGACGAAGTGAATCTTCTCCTTCGCAACCCCTTCCCGCAGCAGATTTCCTTCCGCTTCTTCCGAGGGAATCAGCAGGAGATCGGCGAGTTGATCAGTCACGAGTCGGTTGATCTCTTCGGGCATCGTCCGATCGTACGAGCGAAGTCCTGCCTCAACGTGGGCCAGCTTGATTCCGAGCTTGGCACACACGAGGGTGGCGGCGACTGTCGAGTTCACGTCACCGTAGACCAGAACCATATCTGGTTGTCGTTCCAGAATCGTCTTTTCGAAACGAACCATCACTTCCGCCGTCTGGACGGCGTGAGAGCCGGATCCGACTTCCAGCGAAACATCGGGGCGTGGAATCCGAAGCTGTTCGAAGAAAATATCCGAAAGATTCGCGTCGTAATGCTGACCCGTGTGCACCAGGGACTGCCGGACGCCGGGACGCTTGCGGAATGCCGCATGAACAGGAGCGACCTTCATGAAGTTGGGGCGTGCCCCGACAACGTGTAATACGTGCATTGGAATCCCTTCCATTTCGAGTTGATCGGTCGCGTGGGGAGGCGATTCCCCTGGTTCGATTGCAATTGAAACCTTTGGGCGGGGCGTGTGTCCCCGTTCCAGTCTCTGCGTCAATAAGTGCCCGGCGAATATGTGAGCGAGGTCGGATCCATCCTTATCGTTCAGTCGCTTCTGCGGGTACCGGCTTAATCTTCCTTTGCTGGTGACTGTTGCTGATCCGAATTGCCTTGCTGTCTGTCAGGCGGCACGTCGAATTGCGTCATCGTGATGGAGTGTCAGTGCGGAGGGCTGACGGGGTGCACAGTGAATGACTTCCTGTGTCTCCGCGGATCGCATCGCGGCGAAACTGGCTTCCGTCACCTCGATCAATTCTTCCAAAGCGATCGGAGCAGGTCCCTGGGACGACACGGCGTTCAGAAAGGCCTCTACTTCCGCGACGTGCCCCTTGTCCTGCTGCCACAGGTTCATCCGCCGGAACTTCTTCCAGCCAACGGCCTGCATCCGCCGGAAATTATCGAGTTGGATCACACGACCGGCGCAGAAAACTTCGAGCCGCTCTTTCGAGATTGATCGATGCCCGTTGGCGAGGTAATGGACCGTGCCAAAGCTTCCGTCGGCGAACGATAGCGTGATGGACATTTTGTCGTCGCGAATTTCGGCTGCAGAGTCACGACCAAACATCGTGGCCTGTACCGAGACGATCCGGGTGCCACACAGGTACCGGAGCAGATCGATGAAATGGCACCCCTCACCGATCACGCGACCACCCCCCGCGACGGGATCGTGGACCCAGTGATCCGCAGGGATCTGGCCCGCATTCACGGTCATGATGAAGGACTTGGGCTCATGCACTTCCGCCAGCAACGACTTCATCTGTTGAATCTGCGGCGCGAACCGTCGATTAAAGCCGACGGTCAGGACCGGTCCCCTGCCCTGCCCATTTGCTGTCACTTCTTCATACGTCGAGATAATCTGACGCAATTCCTGGGCATTCAGCGCCAGTGGCTTCTCGACGAAGACATTCTTCCCGGCTTCAAGAGCCGTACATGTCAACTTTGCGTGGCTATCATGCCGCGTTGCGACGACCACGGTGGAGATCTGTTCGTCGGCCATCAGGGAGTCGATGTCGGACGTTGCCGTCAGCACTCCAAACTTACGAGCGGCGAGTGCGGCCGTCAGACCGTTACGAGAAGCAATACATTTGACCTGAGCGTTGTTCTTCCGGAACGCAGGAATCAGCATCTGTGTTGCGTAGTTCCCCGCTCCGATGATCGCAATGCTGGCTCCGTTGGCTGCTCCGGATGCAGGTGTGGGGCGTCGCCGAGACTTCGACGATTCCGTGGCACGTTGAGCGATCGGCAGCGTCCGAATCCGAAGCGTCTGTCGCTCTGACTCAGCCGGTTCAGGGTAATTGAGCAGAACACCGAGCGATGGTTCTTTACCGGAAATCAGGTTGTAAGCGTCCACGGCGTTATCAAACGCGAAGCGGTGCGAGATCAGTTGGGTTGGATCGATTCGTCGATCCGCGATCATGTCGAGCATTGCTTCAAAGTTGCGTTGCTCGGTCCAGCGGACGAAACCGACGGGATAATCCTGGCCAAGCTGTTCATATGTGGCGTCGTAGCGGCCCGGGCCGTACGAGCAGGATACCTGAAAAGAGAGTTCCTTTTCGTAGAAGTCGGCTCGTGACAGTTTCAGTCCCACGACTCCGACAAGCACAATTCGGCCGCGTCGGCGGCACATTTTTGCAGCCTGATGGACCGGTTCGTCACTGTCGGTCGCTGCGGTGATCAGGACACCATCCACGCCGCGACCGCGCGAGAACTGCATTGCCGCGGCGACGGGGTCTCCGCTGCTCAGGTCGAAGACTTCTGCGCCAAATTGCCGGGCAAGCTCCAGTCGAGCTTTCGAAAAATCAAGCCCCAGAACGCGGCACCCCTGCGCTTTTAGCAGTTGAACGGTGGCCAGACCGATCAGTCCCAGTCCGGAAACGACGAATGCCTCTCCCAGAGTGGGCTGGGCGAGGCGGATTCCCTGCAGTCCGATTGATCCGAGGACCGTGAATGCCGCAGCTTCTTCACTGACCGAGTCAGGAATCTTTGCGCACAGATTGGTGGGAACACAAACGACTTCGGCATGCGGTCCATTGCTCGTCACCCGGTCGCCCGGTTTGAATGCGTCAACTCCCGGGCCGACTTCGAGGACCTCGCCCACGTTGCAGTAGCCGAGCGAAATCGGTTGATCCAGCTTGCTTTTTACTGCTGTTAACGTCGGAACCAGCCCATCCGTCTTCACTTTGTCCAGCACCTGCCAGACACGATCGGGCTGTTGGCGTGCCTTTTCCAGCAGGCTCGCCTTGCCAAACTCAACCAGCATCCGTTCGGTGCCAGCTGAAACGAGGCTCACACGAGTCTGGACAAGGATTTGCCCTCGTCCTACCGCAGGACAAGGGACGTCGACCAGTTCTGTCTGGCCAGAGGCCAGTGATTGTAAGATCTGTCGCATCCGTGCGATTCGTTTCATTGAATGATGAGGCCACGTGATTTAGCGAAACGGCCGGGAAGATACGTGGACGCCGAATCTGCCACAAGTGCAATTTCGGACACCCGCACCGACCCAAAGGTGGATTCCATGGGGACTTTGCCGGGGCCGTCGACCGCCTCAATCGAAGGGATCAACCGGCCTGGAGAATGCCGTTGGTCGATCTTTACGCTTGTGGCACCAGCGTCTAAAGTTTGCGTCTTATACGTTTGCTCACGGACATTCGGTGCTGTTCCGTCTGACACCTCTCGATTTGGCCGCTCTTTCACGGATGTTTCACTATGTCACTTCGCGTTTACAATACCCTCTCACGTCAGAAGGAAGCGTTTCAGACGGTGGAACCCGGTAAAGTCAGCATGTATCTGTGCGGTCCGACTGTCTACAAGCCGGCTCACATCGGTCACATGGTCGGCCCCGTCATCTTTGATACCGTGAAACGGTACCTGACCTACAGTGGTTACAAGGTGACATGGGTCGTCAACATTACCGATGTCGACGACAAGCTGATCAACCGTGCCAATGAAAAAGGGGTGACGGTCGAGGCTCTCGCCAAAGAGATGACGCAGGACTATTTCGATAACCTCAAGACAATGGCTGTCGACGGCATCGACCATTTTCCGTACGCCACTCAGCACATCAAAGAGATGCAGGAGATCATCGCCACGCTGATTGAAAAGGGATTTGCCTATCCGCTGGATGGGGATGTCTACTTCAACTGCACCCACGATGGTGATTACGGAAAGTTGAGCGGCCGTAGTCTGGAACAGATGCTGGCCGGGACACGCGCCGAGACCCACGGTGGCAAGCGACATCCTGCCGACTTCGCTCTGTGGAAGGGATCCAAACCGGGTGAACCTGCCTGGGACAGCCCATGGGGGCGCGGTCGACCAGGTTGGCATATCGAATGTTCGGCGATGGCGCGAAAGATCCTCGGTGACTCGATCGATATCCACGGCGGTGGCCTGGACCTGATGTTCCCTCACCACGAGAACGAACTTGCTCAGTCAGAGAGTTGCACCGGTAAGCCATTTGCCCGGTACTGGATGCATAATGGACTGATGCAGGCCAGTGGCGCCTCTGGCAAAGTGGGTGGCGGCCACGATAAGCACGGCGACAAAGCTGCCGACCTTGCGGCCGCCAAAGAAGCGCAAGAAGCCAACAAACTGGCGGGTTCGAAAGGGGCCGCATCGGTCAAAGAGCTGTTTGCCCGTCACGAACCGGAAACGATTCGCTTCTTTTTGCTCGCCACGCACTACCGCAGCCCGATCGACTTCAGCGATGAACGCATCGCAGAGACAGGTAAGTCACTGGAAGGTTTCTATCGACTGTTCGAGTCCTATGAACGTATCACAGGCCAATCGTTCTATTCACTGGAGACAGTGGAACACAGGAACGAAGCGACAGAGCTTTCAGGCGGACCAGCCGCATTCTACAACGAGTTGAATGAACTGCGGAAACGCTACCTTGAATCGATGGACGATGACTTCAACACCGGGGGGGCTGTGGGAGTTCTGTTCGATCTGAGGAAGACTCTCAACGGATTCATCAGCGATCACAAACTCGACAGCAGCAGTGGTGACAAGAGCCTGCTCGTCCCTTTGACTGCCGGCATGGTGCTGCTCAAAGAGCTGTCACAGATTCTGGGGGTCTTCCGCGCAGCCCGTCAGAAAGCAGCGTCCGCTGATGACGGCCTGCTGGATGGGCTAATGCAGTTGGTCATCCAGATTCGTGCTGATGCACGAAAGAATAAAAACTTTGCGGTTGCCGATTTGATCCGCAATAAGCTCAATGAACTGAAGATCACCCTTGAAGACCGGACCGATCAGACTTTGTGGCGACGCGGTTAATGCAGGGATGAACTGATACCGGTGTAAATGAGCGGAGCTCAAGGAGGTCGACTTGTCGGCCTCCTTTTTTATTGGCCAACTCCGAAGCGACCGCCGCTACGAGAGGGAGTCCATCCGTTGAAGGTGCTTTTTAGTCCACATCAACTATTCACACCTGCTTCATTCCCATTTCATATTCGCCGATATCATGCGTCCGGGAAAACTTAAGCGATCTCCTCAGAGGGGAGGTCGCGTCGGCGTAGAGCCGCGCTTCCGCGTTCGACAAGACTTTCGGGGGCCTGATTGCAGAGAATAAGGGCGGCCGCCGCCGCTCACGGGGTTCGCAAACTGTTTTGCGAATTGGTTTTTTTCTGGAATCCGTCTACGGAGCGGGCTATTTTCCAAGGTGCCTGCGCGCGAAGCGCGGGAATCGTTGCTGGAATGCTCTGTCCTACGCGGTCTGCATCCGGCTCCATCATCGCACGCAAAATATGATGATATGTCGCTATGTCAGAGTCCGGGTTGTACATGAAAAGTCCATTGAAATGGTGGACATTTCCCAAATTTCAGGCGATTATAGAAGTAACTTGGGTGTATCGCTCTCGTGGATGTCATTGACTGACATTCAAGCGTGATTTTGGGACTGGGGAAAACACTGCAATGGACGGATGGTACTACAAGTCATTCGGTGAAGAATTCGGGCCAGTAACCTTCGATGAACTGGTCGAATTGGCCAAAAATCGCGCACTGGGGAGCGACGACGAAGTCCGGTTTGGCGCTAACGGGAATTGGAGGCGAGCCGGCTCAATGGGCCAGTTGATGGCCCACATGCCTGCCGGGTCGCATATTCCAAAGGGATCCGGAAAGAGCTCCGTCGAAATCGACGTCGTCGAGGGGGACAGTTGGCACTACAAGCTGTTTGGCGACGAATTTGGGCCCGTATCCGTCGAAACCCTGATTGAGCTTGCCGCAAATCAGACCCTCTCGCCTGATGACGAGGTCCGCGCCGGAGTCCGTGGTTCCTGGAGGCGTGCCGACTCCATTACGCAGCTTGCCGGTCACTTTTCCTCTGTCGCGACACTTCCAGCAGCCCCGGTTGCCACGCGTGGACGAGCCACCGAATCGTCCGACTCGCAAGGTTGGTACTATAAGCTCTTCGGTAACGAATTTGGCCCGGTTTCCTTTGATGAGCTGATTGAACTTGCCAAGAATCAAACTCTGTCCGTCAACGATGACGTTCGATTCGGGGAAGGCGGAGTCTGGCGCCGAGCAGGTTCGATCGGCAAGCTGATGGCCCACCTCCCGTTCCAGGACCCCAAAAAATCCTTCTCTGTTACCTTGGACCAGCGACCGGCAGCAAGTCGCAAAGCTCGAGCGAGCGTTCCTGAAGTCCCCCACGTGGCAGAGGACGAGACTGAAGTCTTCGATACCGCTCCTGAAGAGACGGAAACCGTCGTCGAAACGAAACCTGTCGTCGAAGACAAATGGTGGTGCACCATCCGCGGGAAGGAATATGGTCCTGTCCCGCTGGCGAAACTGATGGAATGGGTCGCTAACGGTCGGCTTGTTCGGGAAGACTTCGTCCGCCAGGGCTTCAACGCTTATGTTGTCGCTGGTGAATTGCCCGGACTCTTTCCTGAACTCCCCAAAGCCGTCGTCGAAACCAAGTCCGACTTCAGGACCACCACCCCGATCCGGCCGATACCTGCCGCCGCCCCCTCTGAGCCTGTGCGGCCTGTAACTCCGCCAGCCGAAGTCTCATCTCCGCCCCCCAGCATGCCCGCCTCAAACCCGTGGCAAGCAGGTGGAGGAGGTGCTGCTGCTCGACCAATGGTCCCGGTTCGTCGGCCACCCGCCAAGAGCGGCGGGATGGACAAACTCCTGAAACCGATTCTGGGGGTCGTCGGCGTTGTTGTGCTGGGTGGACTGATCTATCTGATCCTCCCTTTTCTCGGCGAATCTGCTGACGTCAAACGCTTTAAGATTCTGAAAACCGCGTATGCCGAAATGCAGAATGCACGAGCAGCCGATACGCCACCCAGTCAAGATGAACTCAAAAAGATCACGGCAAAAATGGCCAAAGTTGCCAAGCCGATCGAAACTGAGCTGAAAGGCAAGACCGGCGCGGCAACCGCAAAGCTCCGAAGCCTGGCCAAGAAGATGCAGGATGTTGGCAAGGAAGACCTTTCCAAGCCAACAGACGCAGAGAAGTTGATGAACAAGACGGTGACCGACCTCGCGAGAATTCTGAAGGTCAAATAGGTCCTGGCTTCTTCTGTCTCCCTCTGTATAACCACTCGTGAGAGGCCTCGCGATCACATACGATCGTGAGGCTTCTTTCTTATGAAAGGCCTGGACCGCAGCGCAGCATTCGTCCTCTGCTGTTTGTCAGATCTCTGGGCTCAATTACCAACCGCTCGCTGGCCGACGCGGGTGCGGGACATCTGGGATGGTCTCGGATTTCCAATCAGCTTCGTCGGGACTGCCAATTTGTTACGTCTCACCGGGCTTGTGATTCCTCGATCTGCTTGACCCAACCTCGGCCGATCAGACGCACGAATCCTTCCTCGAGCTCGACTTTCAGTTTGAGCCCCTCAGGAAACGGTTCCAGCGACAAACTCAAGCCGTCTTCCCCTTTGGAAAATTCTTGCTCCGCTGCGTCGGGGTCGGAGTTGAGTATGTCCGTTACGAGGAACTGGGGAAGGACCTTGGCACTCAACCGGCCTTTGACGGCTGCGGCCCCACGCTGGTTCTCTGGAGCAGCGGCGACGAGGTCGATGGCATTACAGAGGCGCTCCACGAGGGGGGCGGGCTGTCCAATACCCAGCCATATAGTCCTGGTTGCCTGACCGACGATGATCTCGATATTGTTTCCTGTCCAGTGGGTAATCCATGTGGGCAGCTCGTGAGGCATCAGACTGTGCAGAACGACCCCTTCGTGAATGTCAAAGCTTTCTCGCAAATCGGCCAGGTGTCCCGCGCTTTCCAGTCGTTCCAGCCAGCGAGGGATCGACGCGTTCATCCCTTCGACATCGGGACCGTGGAACGCAGTGATCAGCGACAATTCACCCGCTTTTGAGCCGACGAGCTGAAGGCCAATTTCCAGCCGTGAGGGTTTTGCCTCTTCGTCTCCCGGATTCTTGCGGAGCTGCTCCCAGATTCCTGCAAGGGGAAGATCGAACGCGAGTCCTGCGGCGACATCGGATTGAACCAGCGTCGAGTACTCGCTGCGAACAGCTTTCAGTTGCCTCAACACTGCGGAGAGTCGGCTTTTCGGCACACTTTCGATGCTTAGCTCAAAGATAATGTGTCGGTTCTCGGGGTCAATTCGACAACCTGCGGTAAAAGACTTTGTATCGAGTACCAGGTGTTCGATGAAATCCAGCACCAGCTTTCCAGCCGACTTGCGGATCGCTGCCTGTTCTTCGTCTTCGTCGTCCATTGGCTGCAACCAGGGTTCGATCTGCTGGCGCAAGTCGGCGATCCAGTGGGTTTTGATCGGTTGAGGAATCTGGAGCAAGTCGGCTTTTAGAGCAGCGTCGTACCTGTCGCGCAGTCCCTGGGTGAGCTTAAGCGGCGATACGCGAAGTGCTCGAATCGTGGCTTCAGAGTCGGCGAACAGCGCATAGTCTTTCTGTACCAGCACGTGGTACGGGGAACCGGGGCGTTCGATTTCGTAGTGGTCCGGTGTGACCTGATGATATCCGACAACGCCAAATGTCGCTGTCTTTAAGAGCTCTTCAATTTCCGTTTTGGGGATAAAGACGATCTCTCGCGGTTTTTCGTCATCCCAGACTGTCATGATCCCGGCAGGCTTGGTTGGCTCGATACCGGCAAGGTCCCGGAAACCCGTCAATCGTTCGTTGATGGAAGTGGCCAGATCGGGGCGGTCCACCGACTCAAAGATTGTTTCGCACGCCTGTCGAATCCGATCCTGGCTGGAAACGAAGATGGTCAAAACAGGTCGCTCGGCGAGAGGTGCGGGGCGTGGTTCGTCACCCTTCAGGGAAGCAGCAATCCCACAAAACACTACGAAACAGGGCATCGCTGCCTGAAAAATGACCTTTGCAAGGCGGAAATGGCGGAGCATAGGGGCCCCTCGTTCAGCCAGCAGCGCAGGTAACTTGTCGAGCTGCAAGCAGTGCTGGAGTGTAGTTGGGAAGATTTTGACCGACCGCAGGGAGCAAATGCTCGCACAAACGGGTCAGCATGCCAAGGTAATTTCCGCACACAGGATCACCAGCGAAGACTGGCGGAAGCGAAAGCTCTTGCAGCAGGCAACTGCAGTAGGCGTGGGAGTAATGGATGGCCATAACGCAGCGATTGAGACCGTGCTGCGAGAAAAGAGATGAGCCGCTGTAGGCAGAGCAACACGATTGCTGCTCTGCTTTGACTCGGTCGGGGTACTGGGGCGAGATCCCGTTTTCTTCACCAAGCTCTGGCCCGAGCTGAGGAGAACGGACACGCCGGAAGGTCGCGGGACCTGCAGTTACACCCGATCAGGGTTCTTGGGTCAGGACGAAATTCTGGAAGCGAAGTTCGTCGCTCTGAGGATCGCTCATCGTTTTGAAGAGTTCACCGATCAACTTATGAAAATGTTTTTCTCTTACTGAGTAAAAATTGTGCTTCCCGTCTCGTCGCGGTTCAATCAGGCCTGCAACCCGGAGTAAGGCCAGGTGATGGCTGACCGCTGGCTGGCTCTGATTGAGTCGCTCGCACAGGGCTGAAACGTGAAGTTCTTGCTCCCGCAGAAGATACATCAAAATCTTCAGGCGGGTTTCGTCGGCCAGCAGTTTGAAAACTTGAACGAGGTCTCGTTCGAGCTGCTCCGATAGCTCTGGAAACGAAACTCCGGTTCGAGTCGGGCCCAACGAATCAATTGTCGCAATCATTTCCTTCTCACTCTCTAGGTGTAAAGCCGCCCCTTCTTGTATTGGGGCAGCGGAATCACGATGTGTGTCTGGGTTCGACACGGGAATATCCTCGGAGATCATCCATTTTCTCACAGTGAATTGGCAGCATGTGAGCGCACTACGAACGGACCGACATACGTCTGGTGTGGATCAAGCTGATTAAATCAATCTATTTTTTGGTACTTAGCCAATTTCGATGGCTGGGGAACCGATGCTCCGAGAGGATCATCTGATTTCCTGGCTGCCAAGTCCCGCTGCAAATCAGACACTGAGTGACTGACACTTCTGACTGTGTAAAAGTTGCAGCGATTCTCAAAATTCGTCGATAGGCAAAACCTTGACTGACGCAGATAGGTGCGCGACATGATGTGCAATGAGGCCTAATTCTAAGCTGATCGAGACTACCCATGCCTGGGTAACGGATCGAGCTCTTGGTGAGTAGTATGTCTGGGCAAGTTTCAAGAGTCAACTGGCAGCATCAAAGTTTCCGCATGCCGGAAGCCCCGATTTTTACGGTTCTTACGATGAAATCACTGGAATTCACACAAATTTAAGACAAAATGTACACAAGTCTGAAGTTCGCGTCTGGGTTTAAGCAAAAACTGCACCATTTGAACTCTTTCGTTAGCTTCAGATGGCGGAATTATTGATTTCGGCCTCCCTCTCTCAAGACCCAATTTCCTTCTTACGAAAGATTTTCTCGTGGAGTTTGCCAGTCTCGCGAATCGCACTGCCGTCGTCACAGGGGCTGCAAGCGGAATTGGTCGCGCAATCGCCTTAACCCTCGCGCAAGCGGGCGCCGATGTCGTCATCCACTTCGCCCGGTCGCGTGACGCCTCCGAGTCTCTCGCCGCAGAAATCCGGTCACTTGGTCGGAAAGCCAGTCTCGCACAAGCTGATTTTTCTGATTCCAGCGTCCTCGAAGCGTTCGTTTCGCAAATCTGGGAAGAACAGCAAGGTTTCGACATCTGGGTGAACAATGCGGGGGCTGATATTCTGACCGGCGACGCTGCCAACTGGGGGTATGAGCAAAAACTACAATCTCTGCTCGACGTCGACGTTCGAGCCGGGATGATCCTGGCAGGTTGCGCTGGACGACGGATGTACGATCGGGGGACGGGAGCCATCATCACCATCGGTTGGGACCAGGCAGATCGGGGAATGGAAGGAAACAGTGGGGAACTTTTCGCCGCAACCAAAAATGCCGTGATGGGTTTCAGCCGCTCGCTGGCATTGAGTCTGGCGCCGCGTGTCAGGGTCAACTGCATCGCACCCGGATGGATCAAAACGGCGTGGGGTGAGACCGCCAGCGACCCTTGGCAGCAACGGGTCCTGCGTGAGACGCCGCTGCAGCGTTGGGGGCTTCCCGAAGACATTGCCAATGCCGCTCGTTTTCTTTGCAGCGACGAAGCTTCGTTTATTACCGGACAAGTCATCAACGTGAATGGCGGCGCAGTCCGATGACGATGTTTCGCACTGCTGGTTCCTGACGATCGATTCCACCCAGGTCGCGAGTCAGGATTGCGGCTGTGTGTTGACCAGCGCGTCCTCAACAATCGAAGTTGGCAATAAAGAAGTTGGCAATAAATTCGTACGCTATTGGATTCTCCAAAGGATCGGACATTGAACGGGGTTTCCCCGTTCTCACAGGAGAATCCCTCTACACTGATTCCGACGACCAGATCGCGACCACGGACTCGGGGGGAACCGATCGGGTGGGCTTGCCGGTAGCCGAGGGGCGTGGCCAGCGGGGGCGATTGGGGATGAGGTTGAATTCGCCTGTGCGGGGTTCTACAACACAAAACCACGCGGCAGAAATAAAGAAAATAAAGAAGTAGTACGTCGAACTCCGGCAACTTAAGGAACTCGGGATGGCTCTCGTCAACGAAAATTACCTCAAACTCAAGGCTGGTTATCTGTTTCCCGAAATCGGCCGGCGAGTCTCCAAATTCGCCGCCGATAACCCCTCGGCGAAGATTATCCGTCTGGGAATTGGGGACGTCACCGAGCCGCTCCCCGCCGCCATCATCGAAGCCATGCACCGCGCCACCGACGAGATGGCGAAACGAGAAACATTTCGGGGCTACGGACCCGAACAGGGCTATGACTTTCTCAGAAATGCCATCGCCCAGAATGATTTTGTCAGCCGCGGAGCCAACGTCGCTGCGGACGAAATCTTCGTCTCCGACGGTTCCAAGTGCGACACGGGGAATATCCTCGACATTTTCGGCGCTGGAAACGTCATCGCTGTGACGGACCCCGTCTATCCGGTCTATGTCGATACGAACGTGATGGCAGGACGTACCGGGGCGGCTGACGAATCCGGGCGGTATGAGGGCCTCGTCTATCTGCCTGTGACTGCAGAGAACAATTTCACCCCTGCCCTGCCCGATCGCAAAGTCGATCTGATCTATCTGTGCTACCCCAATAATCCGACCGGGACGGTCGCCACCAGGGAAACGCTGAAAAAATTCGTCGACTACGCGAAAGCGAACGGCAGCATCATCTTCTTCGATGCGGCGTATGAAGCGTACATCACGGATCCTGCGATTCCGCATTCGATTTACGAGATCGAAGGTGCCCGGGATGTCGCAATCGAGTTCCGCAGTTTCAGCAAGACCGCCGGTTTCACGGGGACCCGGTGTGCCTACACTGTCGTGCCAAAAGGCCTTCAGGCAAAGACCCCGACGGGAGAATCTGTCGATTTGCACGCCCTGTGGAATCGCCGCCACACGACCAAGTTTAACGGTGTGAGCTACATCATTCAGCGTGGCGCGGAAGCCGTCTACAGCGAACAGGGTAAGGTTCAGGTCCGTGCGCTGATCGACTTTTACCTGGAAAATGCCGCGATCCTCTGCCGCGGTTTGAAGGAAGCGGGCCTGACGGTCTATGGCGGCACGAATGCTCCTTACGTCTGGTTGAAGACGCCCGGTGGAATGACCAGTTGGCAGTTCTTTGATCATCTGCTCTCTAAGGCACATCTTGTCGGAACTCCTGGTAGCGGCTTCGGCGCTGCTGGCGAAGGCTATTTCCGTTTGAGTGCCTTCAACAGCCGGGCCAACATCGATGAAGCGGTCAGCCGGATTCAGCAGATTCTCAAGTAAGCTGCACGGCATCGGCGACGCGAGCGGTGCCTGCTGCTGATCAGCGATGGAATTTTGTGGTTGACGAACTTTGGCGACTGTGACTGCTCCCATTCAGTCACAGTCGCTTTGCAACTTCACCATTCTTCAAGATTGAACGCCGATGCTCTCTCTTTTCGCCCGCCACTATGCGAACGGTGAACCGATTCGCATTGATCTTCAGGACGATCGAATTCTTCGCGTTTCTCCGGCGTGGCCGAACGGATCGATCCACGACTGGCCGTACGTCTCACCCGCGTTCCTTGACTTGCAGATCAACGGCTTCGGTGGAACCTGGTTCAGTGATGATGAACTGTCTGCCGAACGGGTGCTCAAGACTCTTCAACCTCATTATCAGTTCGGGGTGACCCGGATTTGTCCGACCTTAATCACAAACTCGTACGAAGGGCTGGCCAAAGGTTTCGCCGCCATTCGAGAGGCGTGCGAACAGGCCCCCTGGGCGAATCGGATGGTCTGCGGGTGCCACCTCGAAGGGCCCTACATTTCTTCCGAAGATGGTCCCCGCGGAGCCCATCCTCGACAGCATGTCCGAGCGGCCGACTGGAATGAATTCCAGCGTCTGCAGGAAATTTCGGGACAGCGAATCAAACTGGTGACCCTGGCCCCCGAAGTCGACAACGCCATCGACTTCATCAAAAAGTGTGTCGCCAGCGGGGTCGTCATCGCGATTGGCCACAGTGCGGCGACACCGGAACAGGTCCGCGCCGCCGTCGATGCCGGTGCCCGGTTGAGTACTCATCTGGGGAATGGTGCACACGCGATGATGCACCGCCATAAAAACGTGATTTATGAACAGCTTGCCGATCCCCGCCTGTTCGCCAGCTTGATCGTGGATGGACATCATCTTCCCCCCAATCTGGTCCGAATCTTCCTGCGGGTGAAAACGCCACAGCGGACGATCCTGACCTGTGACGCGGCCGGGTGGGCGGGATGCCCCCCCGGAGTCTACGAAAGCAAATTGGGACGCAGCGAAATTCTTCCCAGCGGGAAACTGGTCGTCGCCGGACAGCACGAATTGCTGGCGGGTTCGGCTCAGGAACTGGATACCTGTGTGGCAAACGCCGTCGACTTTGCCCAGGTGACGCTGAAGGAAGCCGTCGACATGGCCAGCATGAACCCGGCTCGGCTACTCGATCAGGAAGTGGTTCGCCTGCGCCGCGGCTCCCGCGCGGATCTGATCCTGTTCCACCTTTCTCCGCAGGATCCCAAGCTGAAGGTCGAAGCAACGATTGCGGATGGGGAATTAAAATATGGGGAACTCCTTTCCCGTTAATCTTTCATTGCTGAAGCGAGCCGATCCTTGGAACCCTCGCCGGCAATCGGAGCGGAATGAACCGAATCGAGTCGCTTCGGGCGGCTCAGAGGGAATACCACTCCCTCAGGACGGCATGCCATTCGTCGAGCGTGCGAGTGGCAGCGAACGCGTTACGCACGTCTGAATACCGGGGATGCTGCTTTGCAAACTTGATCGAGAACATTCGCATGGTGGATAGGACCTGCTCCGGGCTACAAACCTCCAAGCTCAACTCGCAATGCATTTCCATGACCCGTTTCTGCTCCGGTAGATCGGGTTCAGGGAGCGGTTCGCCGCGTTCCAGGGCGTGGACCTGTGAAAAGATCCAGGGATTGCCAATCGCTCCGCGAGCCACAGAGACACCGTCGACGCCTGTTGCAGCAAACATCTCCACGCAGGACTGAGCCGTGAAGAGGTCGCCGCTTCCCAGGATCAGCCGTGAGCCTGCATGCTGTTTCACTTCCCGCAGGAAATCCCAGTTGCTGGGGCCCACGTACTTTTGTTCGACCGTTCGACCGTGGACGGTGATCGCTGCCACGCCACGCTCGAAAGCGCCGTCCATAATTCGGAAGAAGCGGTCCCGACTTTCGGCCGAGTCATCCAGTCCACGCCGCATCTTCAGTGTCACGGGGATTGAGGGGGGGACGGCGTCGCGTGTCCGGCTGACGATTTCCAGTGCCGTTTCCGGTTGGCTCAGATGATATCCCCCTCGGCATCCCCCTACGGCCGATTTCACGGGACATCCGAAATTGATGTCGATGATGTCGAAACCGGCCGCGACGAGTTTTTGTGCAGCCGGACCAAATTCGGTGGGATCAGAACCCATCAACTGCCCCCCGACCGGATGCTCCTCATCGGTGATTCTCAGATATCGTCGTGTCTTTTGTCGCTGTTTCAGGTCGAGCACAAACCGGTCAATCATCACCTCGGCCAGCGTGTAGCTGGCTCCTAACCGCCGCGCGACAATCCGCATGGGGCCGTCGCTATAGCCGCTGAGTGCCGCCTGCACGACAGGAAATCCGATCGACACATTCCCGATGGACAGGGGCTTGAGCGGGAATGTGTGCAGCGGCGAACCGGTGTAAGTTCGGACGGGAGGTGGCATTCGTTCGGTCAGGGACGTTTCGTTGGTCATTCGAAATTACGTGCTTTGTTGAGCGTGGGGTAGCGAATCCGGGGGATGGCGACTGCGGTTGTCTCTCGTCTGGTCAGTTCTTGATGCGAACGGGTTCCTCCGCGGATCGGGTCACCCGGTCTCGGGTCACGCAGTGACTCCGCGAAATCATCAATACTTCATTCCAAAAGAGCTGCGACAAGCCGGGATGGGCCTGAGTCGACGCCCTGGATTGTAGCAGGCCAGAGGGAGGACGCTTGGTGTCACGACACGTCGACGGAATTTTCTGAAACGGCCCTAAAAAATTCTCTGAAAATTCTCTGTAACACTTTTTCACGATCTTCGCTCCGCATGTCAGGCGGATGTGATTAACAAGTTCTGAGAAAAGTTTTAGGAGACAGATCATGTTACGAAGCAAGACGTTACTGACCGCAGGGTTGATGGTTGTTCTCACTTTGACCTCGCAGAGCGATGCTCAAGCGCGGGGACATCAGGGAAATGGTGGTGGTGGGAATCGAAACTTTGGTGGTGGCCAGTTTCAGGCGAGTCGGAGCCCGGTCAACCAGATGGGAAACTCCAACTTCAGACCACAAAACATGAACATTTCGTCGAAGAACGTGGTTTCGCACAACAATTTTTCGCAGCCGATCTCGAAGCAGGTCCTGACAAAAGTTGGTCCTGTAAACGGGGGCTTCAATCGCATCCCCACCAACTCGTCTGTCGGTTCCAACGTCATTCAGGGCAATCACAAGATTGGTCTGGG
>NZ_DASWWZ010000496.1:0-8018 GCF_036405755.1 Schlesneria sp. | reverse complement strand
GGAATCATCCGGTCGAGGCCGTCACTTGGCCAGACTGGTCACCACCAGATTATCGCGATGAATGACCTCTGCGTAAGGCACGGAAGTCTCTCTGGCGATTTCGTCCGTCCTTTTTCCCGCAATCGCACGAGCCGCAAGGTTATCATAGTTCGTCAGGCCTCGGGCGAATTCGGCCCCTGACTGATCGACGAGTGATACCACTTCGCCTTTGGCAAAGTCACCTTCCACCCGCACGACACCGATTGCCAGCAGTGACCTGCCTAACTCTTCAACAGCCCGACGGGCTCCCGCGTCCAGCACCAGCCGCCCCTTGGGAGGTAACGTATAGCCAATCCAGCGTTTCCAGGCTGAAACTCCGTCTCCCTCGCCGAGAAACAAAGTTCCGATGTCTGCCCCCGCAAGGAGTTCATTCAGCACATTGGTACGCTTCCCATCAGCGATCATCACGTTCGTACCCACCGCCGTCGCCGTACGAACCGCTTCCAGCTTCGTTCCCATTCCGCCTGTCCCCCGCGAGCTTTTGGAGGATCCCACGAGACTCAGCAGTTGTTCGTCAAAGCGTTCCACCAACGGAATCCGCTGGCTGTTGGGATTCGTCGGGTCACCGGTCAGCAGACCATCCACGACCGAGAGAATGATCAACAGATCAGCCTGGATCAGTCCCGCAACCATGGCCGCCAGTCGATCATTATCTCCCAGCTTGATCTCCGACGTACTGATCGTGTCGTTCTCATTGATGATCGGAATGACCGAGTATTCGCCCAGCGTCCGCAACGTATTCCGAACATTAAGGTAGCGCGTCCGATTCTTGAAATCATTCGCCGTGAGCAGTAACTGCGCGGCATGGTACCCGTAGGGACGAAAGGCCTTGTCATAAATGTGGATGAGATGCGCCTGCCCCGTTGCGGCGGCCGCCTGGAGGTGAGACAGGTCCCTGGGCCGCTCTTTCAGTCCCAACAGTCCCATCCCTGCGCCAATGGCTCCGCTTGAGACCATCACCAGATTGACGCCCGACTCGCAAATGCGATGAAGTTGCTCGGCCAGTGAGGCGATCCGGTCGGAATCCAGCCGATCGTCGTCGGTCGAAAGGACGTTGGTCCCCACTTTGACAACCAGGGTTTTGACGTTCTTCAGGACCTCACGTCGACGATCGAGTGTCATCACGACAGATACTTTCGGGAATTCGGAGCGAAAACGAATCAGACTTGGGGCTGGCGAAGGCTTCCAGCACCTGAAATCGGCTGGCAATTCTAGCAGCCACAAGAAAAATTACCCTAATCGTTTATCCAGACCGCAAAATCATTTGATTCGTCAGTGAAATTCACCGAGTCTCGACACCCTGACAGGGCCGCAAGAGGCTGAATCGCGAAGCCGTTCCAGACGAAGCTTGGGCAACTGCAGTTCGTGTCACGATCCCACAGGCGTGGCAGGTGTGGCTTCCCCTCGGCAACGACCTCGCTCAAGAGTCAGGGCGAGCTACTCTGCGGGCCAAGCCGGAGCAGATAAGCAAGAAGGCGACCGTCACGGGTGGTCTTGGCGACGATTTCTCCCGCAGAGCCAGACGTCCCGCGGAACGACTGGTCGGCCAGTCGGCGATAGACGAGCAAATAGTCGGGCCTGGGCTGATCGGGCGAGAATTCGACGAACTTAATCCCGTGACTTCGTAGTACAGGAGACTGGATGCGGTAATCATCGGCCTGGAACTGATGCAGCGTCGGTGTAATGCCAACGGTGGAATTGGCCGGAACCGCCGCCACCAGTTCCTGAAGCAATTCGCGGGTCACTCCTTCGCCCCAATAGTCGATCTCGAAGAGGGGTGCATCATCCTGCTGAAACCGGGAAAGCATCCGCTCCACACTATTGTAATAGCACAGGTGACACGGGGAAAAAGTGACCAGCGGATAGGCTGCACAGACCAGGAGCAGCAGGCAACCCGCCTTGGCGACCACGGGCGACTTGGTGCGGTCCGCCAGCCAGTGATCCAGCGACAGCCAACCACGTCCGACGAAGATGGCCCACAGGGGGAAACTGGTCAGAAACAATCGTTCCCCGTCGTAAACAGCCACCCCGGGAAGGGAAAACACCAGCAACGGGAATACCAGACAGCCGAGCAGTAGGATGTCGCGGTAAAACTCAGGCGTCAGCGAAGCGGATGGTGCCTGGACGACTCCACGACCTCCTGCTAGCGGAGTTTTATTGTCAGAATCTTTTGACACGGAACGCGTTTGCAGAGTCCTGCTGAACAGACCAACCCCCCCCACGAAATGCAGGATGAGGGGTACAGTCATCAGGAACATCAAACTGGGGTAGTGCCAGGGAACGCTCTTATCGGCGTAGCGCTGACCGAAATACCAGACGTAAAGCGTCATGCGATCGGTCGTTCGCCCGAGGTACTCTTTCAAATGGGCGAAAGGGTCGATCCACAGATAGGGCCAACTCGCGATAAACACGACGAACGCGGCCAGTCCCCAGACCACCAGTACAGGCAGCCCACGCCGTCCCCACCGCCACAACGTCCAGCAGATGACGGGGATGGGAATCATAATGGCCTGAATTTTCGTCAGGAACGCCAGTCCCAGCAGAACTCCAGCGAACACGGCCCACTTCCAGCTCGGGCGAGCGGCTCCGTTCCAACCCGCTGCCACCCCCAGGACCGCAGCCGAACAGGTGAGATTGGTCACGGTCTCGAGCGACGCCAGGTGAGCATGTCCAAAAAGACGGGGCATCAGGACAACAGAGAGCGCCGTCATGACTCCCACCCCCTTACCAGACCACTTTGTCGCAACGGTTCCAAGCAGGAGTACCAGCAGCGCGAGCGCAGTTGCTGAACCCGTTCGAGCGCAAGCAGTAACGGCAATTCCGGCGGGATCCCGTGGGGGAGACAGCCACCATGTCAGATGATGGTGAAGTCCCAGCCAGAAACGTCCCAAGGGGGGATGGTCGGGGTTGTAGCCGTTTTGAGGACGATACGCTTCCTGCGATGTTCCCGGAACGAGGTTCAACCACCCTAAAGCCCGCGTCTGCTCGATCAGATAGATCCCTTGTTCAACGTTGAAAATCTCATCCACGGTGAGCCCGGGACCTTGCGGTCGCCCTGGATAACTGCCCGCGGGGTCGACACAGAGCGCAACACAAACCCAGGTGCAGAAAGCCATTGCGAGCAATGACCACGGGAACTTGTTCCACCGCGGGGCTCGCAGAGGCTTCTCTGGTCCGGTCTTCTGCTGCATCCTGACGGCCTTCCCGAGCGGACCATAAAAACAAACTAAACGTAACTGCCTCCACAATCGAAGGATGCAGTTTCCCAAATGCAAATTCTACCCAAACTACCTCTGCTGGAGGTTGAGTCTTCTCGGCGCAGAGATTAAGGATTCTTTTCGGCACATTCCAAGCTTCTTCGGCAAATTCGGTTGACGAAGCGGGATGTCGACTGCTATGTATTAAGAATGACCGATGCGTTTATGTGCTGCGGGATATCTTCCGAGTCAATAAAAAGATTCAGCGGATCCCAAGTCATGCTGACGACACCGTGCCAACTGCCCCACAGCCTCCGACGCGAGGACCCCGCCTATGCTCCCGCCCCGCATGAACTCACCCCTGAGTTGTCTGATTGTTTTGCTTTTCTGCGGTATCGCTCAGGCGACCGAAGCGCTGGCACCTCGAATTGATGCACTGATTCAGGCCGAATTGACGGGCTCAACTGCGCCATTGGCGTCGGATGCGGAGTTCCTAAGACGTGTGACACTCGACTTGCATGGAGTCATCCCCACCTCAGAGCAGGCCCGGGCCTTTCTCGCAGACCAGGGGCCGGACAAACGAGCAGCCCTGATCCAACGTTTGCTGGACAGCCCTCGATTCGCCATCCACATGGCGAATGTCTTCGACGTAATGTTGATGGAACGTCGGCCAGACAAGTACGTCAATACCCCGGAATGGCAGAAGTACCTGCAGAACGCGTTTCTCAACAATGTTCCCTTCAACGAACTGGCTCGCGAGATCATCGCCTCCGACGGTACGGATCCGAACAAGCGGCCTGCGGCCAAGTTCTTCCTAGACCGGGACGCTGAACCCAACATCATGGCTCGCGACATTGGCCGGCTCTTCTTCGGAATGGACCTGCAATGTGCCCAGTGCCATGACCATCCGATCGTCGACCACTACCTGCAAACAGACTACTACGGACTCTTCGCTTTCGTTAACCGCACCGTCGTCTTCACCGATGAAGCAGCGAAGGTGACCTATCTCGGCGAAAAGGCCGACGGCGAAGCGACTTACAAATCCGTCTTCACTCAGGACGAGGGAAGCATTCGTCCCCAGCTACCCGGTGATGACCAGATTGACGAACCTCGACTCCGACAGGGCGAAGATTATGTCTCGTACCTGCTGCCGGGAGTCCGGCCAGCTCCGAAATACAGCCGCCGAGCCAAGTTGGCGGAACTCGCCGCCAGCGGTGCAAACCGGCAATTCAACATCAATATCGCCAATCGACTCTGGGCTCACATGATGGGCCGAGGTCTGGTGCATCCGGTCGACCTGCATCATCCACTCAATCCCCCCTCGAACCCCGCCGTACTCGACCTGATTACCAACGAGTTCGTGGCGAATAAATTCGACGTTCGCTGGTTGTTGCGGGAAATCGCGCTCTCGCAGGCGTACCAGCGCTCCATCGATCCACCAACAGAGGACCCGACTCAGCTCGCCTCTGTCGTGGCTCAGCTCCCTTCACTCAAGGCCAATTGGGAATCACTGAAGGCCCGGGCGAGCGAATCACAAAAAGCCGCGGACACCGCACAAGAAGCGTTTCGTACCGCCAGAACGTCTTTAGCCGCCTCCGAAACAGCCTGGAGAACGGCGGAAACGGCTGTCACGGCGGCGAAAAAACCCGTTGATGACGCCTTGATCGCTCTGACAAAGTCTCAGGCCAATGCGACGGCAAAACAGGCGGCGGTGAATGCCCTGAATGAAGCTGTTGCCAAGTCGGCAGAAGCCGCCAAGCTCTTGCCAAACGATAAGGAAATCGCCGCCGCGTCAGCCACATTCGTCGCAAAACAGGGGCAGTTGGCAGGCGAGCTGGAAGCTGCACAGAAAGCGGTGACTGATCAGACCGCCGCACTGGAACCCCTCAAGGCGAAACTCCAGGAAGCATACGTTCCTGCTGACGCAGCCTATGCGGCCTATCTGGAAGCGCGTAAGCCGGTCGATGCAGCGAAAGCGGCATTCATCGTCGCTTGGAACCAGCACAAAGCAGACGCGACCGCAGCAGCGTATGCCCAAAAGCGACTCGAAGCTCTGCAGTCTCACGAAAGCCTCCAGCAGAGTCTCACCACGATTGCAGCCTCCTCGTCAGTCATTGACTCAAAGAAGGCAGAACTCGTGGCCGCCATCAGCGCGGCGGAAGTCCAGCAGCAGGAAGTCACAAATCGGACCAATGCCGTCAACGTCGCTCAGAAAAATCTTGCCGACGCCACGAAAGCACTTGAAGACATAAAAGCACAGGCGGCGGAAAAACAGGCCGTCGTTCAGGCCGTCGCCGAGGCCCTCACCAAAACCGAAACCGCAGTCCAGAAACTGCCGGGTGACGGTGATCTGGCGCTACTGGCTCAAAAGCTGAAAGACCGCCATGTATCCATTTCGAATGAATTGGACCAGCTCACGAACAGCGTTTCCGGACAGTCGTCGACGCGGCAGGAACTGGAAGCGACCATGGCCCAGGCCACTCGGAACTTCGATAGTGCAGTACAGGAAATGACCGCTCGTCAACAGGGGGTCGCCGAGAAAACCGCTGGCGTCGAACAGGCAATCGCAGCGGTGAAAGACGCGCAAGTGTCGGTCACCTCTGGTCGCGAAAAACTGGTTGATCTCTGGACTGTTGCGGGAGCGGTTCGACCACTCAAGCAGCTTTCACCCGAACAACTGGCCTGGGCTCTGTTGTACGCCACGGGCGTCCTGGAGCCTCACTGGCCTGCTGCAGATGCGGAAATCGAAAAGACCATCCCGAAGGCCTCCGCCGCAGCAGATCCAGCGATCGCTAAGCAGCGCCAGGCTCGGGTTGAACAGCAACTCAATGAGAGCATGCGAGGAAACGTCACTCCTTTTGTGAATCTGTACGGTGCCTCTGCGGGACAACCCCAGGATGACTTCTTCGCCACTCCCGATCAGGCTCTGTTCATCGCGAACGGAGGAACCGTCATTGCCTGGGCGACGAGTGGCACATTGGCACAGAAGCTCGCGGCCCTGACGGACCCCAAAGCATTCACTGATGAACTCTACCTATCCGTTCTGACCCGCAATCCGACCGAAGTAGAAGTCAATGAAACAGCGACGTATCTCGCTTCGCGGCCAACGGAACGGCCACAGGCGATCCGGGAATTGATCTGGTCGCTGTTAACGTCTGCAGAATTCCGTTTTAACCACTAATAGTCCATCCCAGTAATAGTCCACCCCAGAACGACACCTGCCCCCAAGTCCTTCCCCGACTGGTCCCGCGCTGCCAGCAGCACGACATCGAAATGGAGAATCGAAACATGCACTGTAACTACGCTTGTGGAAAGCGGGACCATTTGATGGCTCGTCGTCAGTTCCTCGGAGCCGTCGCTTCGGGAAGTATGGCGGCAGGGGGGGTGATGCTGGGTGGTTTGTCGACCTTCACGAGGCCCGCGACCGCAGCAGACCTGGCCCGGCAGCAGAAACGGGTCATCGTCTTTAACATGCATGGTGGATTGAGCCAGCTGGAGAGCTGGGATCCGAAGCCCGGCGCCCCGACCGGAGGCCCATTTCGCGCCATCCCCACCTCCGTTCCAGGAACGCATATCTGCGAACTCTTGCCCGAAACGGCCAAACAGATGCATCATCTGGCCATTATCCGGGGTGTCGATACCGCAGAAGACGATCACGGAAAAGGGGCGTATATGATGCTGACGGGCCGCCGTCAGACGCCTGCCAACGATTTTCCCCGCATCGGCGCGGTGACCGCCAAGGCACTGGCCCCGGAATCCAGCGGGCTTCCAGGCCACATCCAGATCACTGCCGGTGGGGGTGGTCGAACGAACGATTCCGCTTACCTGGGCCCCAAGTACGCGGGCGTCATCCTGGGTGGTGGACAACCGCCGCTGAATTCGAGTCGGCCTGATTCCGTTGATGCTGCGGCCGACGAACAGCGAAATACTCTGCGCCGTGCTGCCAACGAACGCTTCCTTCAGCGACGCCGGACGGCTCTCACCGATGCGTATACCTACAGCTACGAGCAGGCCCAGCAGCTCATGGCCCAGCGAGACATCTTCGACGCAACGAAGGAATCAGAAGCAGACCAGGCCCGCTACGGGAAGCATGATTTCGGCCGCCACTGCCTCCTCGCCCGGCGCCTGCTGGAAAACGGTATCACCTTCGTTCAAGTGAGTCATTCGAACTACGATACTCACAACGAAAACTTCATTTTCCATATCGAGCAGCTCGGAGAATTCGATAAACCGTTCGCAACGTTCGTCGCCGACCTGGCCGATCGCGGAATGCTCGAAAGCACCCTGATCGTCGTCCTGTCAGAGTTCGGTCGCACGCCTCATATCAACCATCTGTCTGGCCGCGACCACTGGAGTAAAGCCTGGTCCGTCCTGATGGGGGGCAGTCGCGTGACCCCGGGTGCCGTCATCGGGAAGACGAACGACAATGGAACCGAAGTGATCGACGGTAAGGTGGACCATGCGAACCTGTTCCACACGTACCTGCAAGCCGTCGGCGTCGACACCTCCAAATCGTTCGATATCGACGGACGACCGGTGCCGATTGCCGACCCCGCATCCCACGGAATTCCCGGGCTGCTGGCCTGAGGTCAAACTCTGAGTCTCTGCCGCTGCTGGCCGGGACCGAGTCACTGCCGGGCAACCCGTTTCACCGCATCAAGCGAAAACCCTTCGCAGACGACATTCGTCTGCGAAGGGTTGTTTCATTCAGCAATCCGTTCAGATTCTGATCAGCCCCCGATAGGCCATGTCAGAACTGGTTTTCGAGTTGCGTTGACCTCT
>NZ_DASWWZ010000495.1:0-11056 GCF_036405755.1 Schlesneria sp. | reverse complement strand
CCATAGCATCATCCAGAAGGACCTGGGGGATTGCAATCAGTAAGTGACAATCCAGCACTTGCCATAGCATTGTTCCGCTGCTTCCGGTAAGGAAAATTCAGCTTGCTTTAAGCTTTCGGGGATGTGCTTTTACTAAGTCCTTGAACCCACTGTACAACTCAAGTTCGGCATTCATGGTTGATAAAGTGTGTTTCTGATGCACCATCCGAAGATCGTCGCAGTTATCGCTATATTGTGAGAATCTTCTGGAAACGTTCCCTGCGCGACACGATCACAGACAGAGTCGACAGTCCGCTTAGCCGCCACCCGCACGATGCAGGATTGCTGCAGTGAAATAACGAGCGAATCGATTGCCGGAATCACCGGCCGGAAGAACGAGGGGCGTCAGGGACGCAGGCAACGAGCGGCAGCTTCCGCCGGAGAAGCGGCAGCAGACATGAATTCGCTTGAGTAAGAGAACTGCGAGTTTCAGAAAGCGTCTGCTGATGCGTCGTTGGTATGTGTAGAAAAGGTGCGAATTTGCAGCAAACCAGAGCCTGCTCGTACTGTTTAGTCCGGCATGAAAGTCGCGTTGATCCTCTTCGGTTCCCTTCATAAAACGCTGATGTGGACTGTGAAGTCGAAAGGGGACAACGCGCCGCTGCATCCTTGAATGGTTGAGTCTCTTAGGCTCGTCGATCAAATGCAGTTGCGAGAGGCGAAAGCAATTCGAATGAATCTACGCGGCGGAAACCACGGGTCTCTGACGAAGAATGCATCACTCAGTCGCCACGTCTTGCGCCGTGGGTTTTGGAAGCGAACTCACCTGCTGCACCCTGTCGCTGCGATAATGGTCGCATTCTGCTCCGGCCAATCCAGTTTCGCAGAGACTCTCGATATCGGCACCTCGGCCGACTTCCTCAACGCGATTCAGGCCGTTGATACCAATCCGGACAAAGACTACACGCTCAATTTCCTGAACAACTTCACGATGACGCAGCAGTCGCTCAACATTGCCAGCGACTCCGTCGTGAAATTGGCAGGCAATTCAAAAACGGTGGATGGAAATTCCCTGTTCCAGCCACTCGTCATCAACAAAGGGACCGTGGAACTGCATAGCTTTAACGTCATCAATGCAGGCCAACCAGTCACGGTGAACGGTGGAACTCTCGTCGATAAAACGGGCAGCCTCAAAGGCGATGTCCTCAACAACGGGGTCGTTGCCTTCGATTCACCGAACCCGCTGAACTACAGTGGGAATATGTCGGGTAACGGTAGTGTTCAGATCCTGGGCGAAGGCCCCGTCACGTTCAGCGGAACGAACACTTATTCCGATGGGACGTACATCGCCGAAGGAGCCTCTCTCACAGGAACGACCAGCAGCCTGCAAGGTAACTTTCTGAATTTTGGAAAGCTGGAGTTCAATCAAGACACGGCAGGCACCTATTCCGGCTCTATTTACGGCCATGGCGGCGTCGTGATCAGCGGCAGTGGGCCGGTCACTTTCACCGGCCTGAACGCGTATGACGGCGGCACGTTGGTGAATGCGGGAAGTACGTTGATTGGTTCAACCGACAGTCTGCAGGGTTCGATTCTCACTGACGGGACGGTGCAGTTTGATCAGCAGCAGGCGGGAACCTTCAAGGGGACGTTCTCAGGGACGGGCCACGTCCAGATTAGTGGAAGCGGCCCAATCACGTTTACGGCACCGAACTCTCACACGGGTGGGACATCCATTGATACCGGCAGCACCCTGATCGGAACGACCGCGAACCTGCATGGTGTCATCGAGAACGACGGAACAGTCGAGTTCAATCAAGTCGCAACAGGGGCGTTCAGCGGGAATATCTCTGGATCGGGGAAGGTCCTCATCAGCGGCAGTGGCCCCGTCGTCTTCACGGGACTTAATAGTTACACCGGGGGGACCACCATCGAAGAAGGAAGTACGCTGCTGGGAACCGCCAAGAGCCTGCATGGTACGATCCACAACGAGGGCTCCGTCCAATTCATCGCGGGCGGAAACGGAACCTACAGTGGAGACATGTCGGGGAAGGGAAGCCTCACGGTTGCCATGAGTGCTGCAATCAATCTGACCGGTAACAACACCTACACCGGCGGAACAAAGGTTGAAGACGGGGGCACTCTGATTGGCAACGCCAGCAGTCTGCAGGGATCAATTGATAACGACGGGACACTTGTCTTCAAAAGTATTCCCAGTCCATTTCAACTCCAGCAGGTCACCGTGGAAGGTCCCTCAGTGACTCCGCCGATTTACCGTGTGGCGCCAGGGTACCTTCCGCCCGTGTCGAACATTTTCGAAGGCGCTATTTCGGGATCCGGACACGTAGAAGTGGAAGGACCTGGGATCACGGCCTTCACCGGACAGAACACCTACATCGGCGGCACCACCGTCAAGAGCGGTGCTACGCTGGCAGGCTCGACGCGAGGCATTCAAGGAAACATCACCAATAACGGTTTCGTTCAGTTCAATAATTCACTGGGGCTGGAAAGTATGACTTTCCCCAGCGGTTCTGATCAGACCGGCGAGTATTCCGGAAACATGTCGGGAACAGGTGGCGTTGAGATCAGCGGGATCACTCCCATTCGGTTCACCGGGACGAACACTTACACCGGCGGGACCTATATCGATCATGGCAGTTCGCTGATTGGGACCACGAACAGTGTGCAAGGGGCGATTGCGAACGATGGTCTCGTAACGTTCGACCAGAACTTCGAAGGCACCTATGCGGGGAACATGGCAGGTTCAGGCGGTGTCTTGATCACGGGCGCGGGCTCGGTCACGTTCTCGGGGACAAACACCTATCTTGGCGGCACTGCAATCCATGCAGACAGCACCTTGATTGGAACGACGAGCAGCTTGCAGGGGGCGATTGATAACAGTGGGCTGCTACGTTTCCATCAGAGCACGTCAGGCCTGTTCACCGGCACGATTTCCGGTGACGGTGACGTCGAGATCGCAGGCACGGGGCCCGTTGTCTTTAAGTCACTGAATACCTACACCGGTACCACAACGGTGGGGGACGGAAGTACCCTGATCGTTAATGGATCGATCGTCGGCGACGTCGATGTCGAAAACGGTGCCAAACTAATGGGTGGCGGCAAAGTGGGAGATACGACGATCAAAGCCGGGGGGACAATCGCATCCGGCACCATTGGATCACCACTGACAATTCAGGGAGATCTGACTCAAAAAACAGGCAGCAGCTATGTCGCGGATCTGAATGCGACGGGTAGTGATCTCATCATCGTAAAAGGAACCGCCGAGATCGAGTCAGGGACGAAGCTGAATCTGAACCTGGGAAATTCCGTGCTGAACGTCGGCAAGACGTATGAGCTTCTCCGGGCTGAGGAGGGAATTGAGGGACATTACGACGGCATCTTCGCGACGCAGACGAACCAGCTTATTACTTTTTCACCTGACTATTCAGACGACAAGCTCACATTGACGGTCACTTCAAACCTGTCGCCCTATGCCGGAACCACCAACCAGAGAATCCTGGCGTCGGTCATTGACTACTCCAGCGGGTCCGCGACCGGAGATTACGCTGACGCAATTAGCTACCTGACGCTGGTCAATCCTCGCGGTGTGCAGTATGCACTCAATCAGCTTTCCGCAGACCTGTACCCCTCGCTGACCACGATCGAAAAGCAGACCTCTACGGTCCAGCTTCAACTGATCAGCAACCGATTGGCTCGCCTCAAGTCACCCGGTGTCATGGCGTCAGCGGTCGCACAAACGTCTAGCCCCTTGCGGCTTGTTTCCAGCCAGGCCAACGAATTTGCTCAGGGCTCCAATCCAGCGGGAGTATTGCCTCCGGCGACATCTCCGTGGTCGACATGGGCTCAAGGCTACGGCCTGGGTGGCAGTATTTCGAGCGATGGGAACGCAGGTGGATCCAACTACCGACTCGGGGGGACCTTGTTCGGTGTCGAGCGGTGGCTTGGTGAACAGTTTCTGGTTGGTCTGCTTGGTGGCTATGCCGGGACGTCGGTCGACAACGGACTGAACAGTTCCACAGCACAAATCAATTCCTATCAGGTCGGTCTGTACGAGCTGATTCGTGGTGAAGAAGCCTACCTCTCGAATATGGACTACTACGGGAACAACAACTATGACCTTTCACGCCCGATGAATCTGGGGGACATTCACCACACCGCCACCGCTACAAGTCGTGGCAATCAATGGTCTCACTATACCGAGGGGGGAATTAACCTCGATTTCGACGAACTGCGGCTTCAGCCCTTCATCGGATTCCAATACGTCTACATTGATCAGCAGGGTGTGAACGAATCAGGGGCGGGCAGTCTCAGCCTGCGAACAGATGGTCAGTCGATCAACAGCGTCCGGAACAGTTTCGGAGCGAGAGTCTACGACGAACGGATGTGGGGCGATGTGCTGTTCGTTCCATCGTTTGCCGCCAGCTATCAGCACGAATGGGGGAACGGAACACAGATGGTGTCGTCGTCGTTCGCCGGGGCGCCCACTGTCCAGTTCGCCACGGCCGGAAACAGCACCGGGCGTGAATTCGGCCTGCTGTCATTGAACGGGACGGCCTACTTCACGGACCGTTTCAGCGTCTACGCAGCGGTCGACGGACAGTTTGCCACGCGGTATTCAGCCGTGATCGGCTCTGGAGGGCTGCAGTACTCATGGTGAGACGCTGATGATCCATGCCTGTCGTTCTTTCCACTGCGGGTTCGCGCTGTCGAAGTCCAGAATCATATCAGGTACCGCCGCCGTAGCGTTTGACGTGTGATTCGTCTCGTCAGAAGGCCAGTGCACACCCCCGTAGGTGTTCAAACAAAATCCCCCACTGACTTTTGTCGACGACAAGGTCAGTGGGGGATGACGATACGACGGAAAGTCGGATTCGCCTGGTGACCGGTTACTTGTCTTCACTCAGGCAGTACAGCAGTTCCTGACGGTGGCCATGCTTGAGTGACGCAACGCGGAAATAAATGCGGTTGCCACAAATTGTGGGTGTCGCGAAAGCCTCATCTTCCAGCTTGTTCTCACCGAGGTCTTCGAAACCTTCGGGTGTTGCTTTGAAGATGTAGGTCGTTCCTGTTTCGTTCGTTGCGAAGATCTTGTCGCCAACGAGAACAGGCGAGGCACTGAAGGTCCCTTCGATCCGTTGCTTCCATTTCTCTTCGCCGGTGTCGCTCTTCCAGCAGATGGCGACTCCTGCATCCAGAACGGCATAGAGGTAACCATCTTTGTGAAGCATCGACGGAACGTAGACGCGGCTTCCATTTTCCCACGCCGTCTCGCCCGAACCGTCTGCCCGAATCGCACTCAGGTGGTTTCGGGGATATCCACCACTGGTATAGATCAGTTGGCCGTCTGTGACTGTCGACGTGACACACTCTTCCGTGGATCCTTTGATTTCCCAGAGCTTTTCACCGGTGAGAGGTTCAAAGCTGGTGACGAGGTTGCATCCGCTGAAGATCAACTGATCCTTTCCCGCGACATGCAAGATGATGGGCGACGTGTAGTTGGGCAGCTTGGGCCTGCCCTGCTTCCAGACGATTTCTCCCGTTTTTCGGTCGAGTCCGGCGATCGCACCGGACCCTTTGTTATCGGCCGAGACAATCAGCAGCGGACCATACACCGTGGGCGATGAACCAAATCCCTGATGAAGGATGTAGTCCGTGATTTTCGTCTGCCAGAGCTGTTTTCCTTCGAGGTCGAGCGCACTGGCATAGATGGCACCATCATGCAGAAACGTCGCGAATACGCGTTCGCCGTCGCACGCCATGGTTGAGTTGGCCAGGGTACTTTTCGTGTTCCCCTTGAGGTTCAATCCTCCCTGGTGCAGTTCGGTTTTCCAGAGCTGCTTTCCGCTTTTGCGATCATGGCAGAGGACGGACTGGAATTCACTGTCATGTTCGGCAGTCAGCAGAAACACTCGATCGCCGACGAGGATCGGGGAACCGTGCCCCTTTCCGGGAATCTCGACCTTCCAGACAACGTTCTTGGTGTCGCTCCAAGTGAGCGGGGGTGACTGGTCAGCCGCCGCTTCGCCGTTTCGGTGCGGCCCGCGCCACCAGGGCCAGTCGTCTTTCGCGAACTGGAATGTCTCTTGTCCGGCCTTCGATTGAGGTTCGTTAGCCAGACCAGTCAGACAGGCCATCAGGCCCGCTGTTGCCATTACACCTGCCGTTATCAGTCGTCGCATAGTTAGAAAGCCCAGAGATGCACTTAAAGGATCAATCGTTACCGGGAACCAAAGTAAAACAACATAAAGCCAAGAGCGACTCGGTGGAATTCCGGAGGAAATCCTCTGCTTTCGCCACCCAGAAATTCAGGGACAGCGACGAGCAGAACCAGAAGCAGCGCAGCCAGCGCTTTCAGATCACCCCAGGTCCCTGACGTGCGGACCCGGCGGCGATTCCACCAGTTGCTGATGGTGCGAACCGTCACCCCCAGCAGAAATGCGGCCATCATTCCCAGTAGTGATGCAGCATGATGATCGTTCAGCCGATGCTGCGTGTAGAGGTGGTAACCCAGCCAGCCGAAGGCCCCGACGATCACGATCCGAATCGTGTTTCGCGGCAGGAAGAGCGGGTTACGCTCTCGTTCAATGATCCCGTCTTCCTCTAATTCGCGCCGAACATCGGACGAAAGAGCAATGAATCGTCGAGACGCGAAGTAGTGCGTCAAAGAGATCAGCAGCGTCACGAACCATAAAAGATCCTGCTCTCGATCGAATGCATCGTTTCGAGCCAGTTTCAGGATGACCACACCCACCACCAGCAGGACCAGAAGCGCGCGAACACTTCCCGTGGGCATTCCCAGAGGAGGCCAGGTCTTCGGTGACCCATCAAATTCGTTGGTTGACATAATTCCGCTCTAAAATTGTCGGCGACCCATGGTTGGATTATCAGCAGCTTCCCTGGAGAAGAACGCTCAAAGGGTACCTTCGGTTCACACGACTGGTTCCCATCCTTTGCGATACTCGCGTCCCCAGAGTGCAGTTGCTTCTTCGTCCCCGACAATCGATTTCGTTTCCGGGTCGAATCGCAACATGCGCCCCAGTTTGTATGAGATATTTCCCAGATGACAAAGCAGGGTGCTGCGCTGACCAACTTCGATTTCCGAATTCAGGGGTACACCAGTCCGAACTGCTGAAAGGAAATTCTGGATGTGTTCCTGTTCACCTCCAATACCGCTTCCTTTGTCAATTTCTTTGCCTTTCGCGTCCAGGATCTTGTAGCCGGGATCGATGATATGCAGGCTTCCTTCCGTTCCATAGAAAATGACAGAGGCCAGCTTTTCGTCGCGACGTGGAAGACAACTGCTCACCTCCCAACTGCACCCTTTGTCGCCGAAATGAAAGACCGCAACCCCCGTGTCAGGGGTTTCCTGGTCATCGTCGTAATGGTACCGGCCCCCGAGGAAACTGATCTGCGTCGGGTAGTCGACTCCCAGACCCCAGCGGGCCACGTCGAGTGTATGGATACCATTGTTCGCCAGTTCCCCACCCCCCCAATGCCAGCGCCAGTGCCAGTTGTAATGAACCAGGTTATCAAGGTAGGGACGTTCAGGAGCGGGGCCCTGCCACAGCGAATAATCGAGATAGTCCGGAACAGGAACCACATTGCCCCGACCAATCGAGGTCCGATCTGCGGTGTACCAGCACCGTGCAAACAGAACTTTTCCAATGACTCCATCGTGCAGCTTCTGGATGGCTTCTCGAATTGCCGGCCACGTACGGCGTTGATTTCCCATCTGAACCAGTCGCTGGTTCTTCCGAGCGGCCTGAACCATCAGTTCCCCTTCACGCGCGTTGTGGCTTCCCGGCTTTTCCACATAGACGTGCTTACCGGCAGTGCAAGCGAGAATGGTCGCAGGTGCGTGCCAATGATTGCAGGTCGCAATGAACACTGCGTCCAGTTTGGGATCGTCGAGCATTCTGCGGAAATCAGTGATTCCCTGCGGCTTGGCTCCGCGACCTTCGACGGTTTTCATCGCGAGCGCCAAACGGTTTTGGTCTACATCGCAGACGTAATCAAGTTTCACTCCCGATGCATTCAACGCGGCGTTGGCATGAGCCATTCCACGGCCGGTTCCAATCACTCCCACCGACAGTTCGCGCTCAGTACTTTCCTGAGCGGCGGCTGAGGTAAAAAGCGCCGGTGCAAGGACTGCCGCTGCTGCCAGTGTCGAAGAGGTCTGAAAAAACTCACGGCGGTCGATCGCACACATAATGGAATCCTCGGCAAGCAGGTTCACAAATGACCAACGACGTAAATCAACGACGAAATTGCCCTGTCCTCAGCGGCGACAACATCATTGCGGCTTGATGCGAAAAGTCGAAGTCATACAGGAAAGAAATTGCTGATGAATGGTCCGAAAAGTTGCAGAGGAATGCTTGCGCAGTTTGCGGTAGGAACGGACGATCCTCGGACGCTTTTCCTTTCATTTCCGATGGATCAACCACGATGAATCTAAAGATCGAAAGAAATCGAATGGGATCGGTGCGACGTCGCGTTAACGCCATGACGGAATTGTGAATCAAGTTTTCTCGCGATAGCATGCCTTCCGGTCCTTTGACGACATTCCTGGAACCAGTCCACGGTGCCTGCCCCCGGAGTCCCAAATGGGTTTCATTGATATCTCACAGTTTCCTGCCATCGAACCGGTACCCGGATGTCGCATGCGAACTCCGTTCGGCGAAAACATGATGCTGTCATATCTGGAAATGGAGGACGGGGCAGAAGTTCCGCTGCACTCACACCCCCACGAACAGGGGGGAATGCTGATCCGGGGAACCATGCAGTTGACGATTGGGGACGAGACTCGAATTTGCGAAGCAGGATCAATGTTCCTGATTCCGCCGAATGTTCCCCACCGCGCGGTGGCCGTTAATGGTCCGTGTCTGGTGATGGACGTTTTCAGCCCCGTCCGCGAAGACTACGCCGCTTTGGCCAATCACTACATCCCGCCGCTTGACTCAGGCGCTGAAAAGCCCGCCGGCAACCAGTAATCTGTCGGCCTGAAATCAGCGCAAGCAGGAAGTTGAACCCCGACCAACCGAACTTCATTGTCTCGCCAGGGTTTTGTTGGTGTTAATCGGCCACACGCTGCGCGCGAACGGGGGACAGACGAAGCCCCCCTCGCCGTTACCGCAATTCGCCCTCATGAATGACCTTCGGGTGCCGAGTGACCGACCGGGTCCGCACCCGTGTCCTCCAGTTCCAGCCCTGGCGAAGACTCACGAGATTCGCGGTCCACGTAGCTTTCGAGCCACTCCGCTGCGGGAGGGGAATAAGGGCGAAGCTTCTCAAGCGTTCCCAGGTCACCGCGATACAGCAACGCTCGGTTTTCTCCCAGTCTTCCCGCCAGCGGGCTATCGACAAGGCTGGCGGAATCATTCGCGTTCATCGAAAAGAGAATCCGGTGTTCGAATCGGTTCATCTGGTCGCGTGCCAACCAGCGTTGAGCCGTTGCGTAACTATCGACCCAGGCCAGCGTGAAGATGCCGACAGAAGGTCCATCGCGCAAAATTTCGCCGAAGACCTGAGCCGAGTTCGTCGGTTTATCGCTGCTCGCCCCAAATCCGAAGTCGTCTTCTGATTTGCGTAGATCGCGGAACCGTGCCAGGTCATAAACGAACAGGAAAATGGGGGGGCCCGGTTCATCCGCCCGTCGACGCAATTCGGCCAGAATGTCAATCATGACCGTCGCTGTATCACGAGGAGACGCGATTCGCATCAGGCTGGCGTGTTCGGGAATGTTCTCGCGTTTCGCCGCAGAGTCCCTGGAAGGTGGCCGATTCCAGAGCGACACTAACTGCTGCCAGGTTTGAACAGAGGCGTTGTTCGGTAAACTTCCATCGAGCAGATGGACAGTGTGAGTATGAAGTCCGTGTCCCGCGGCCTGTGCACAAAGCGCAAGCGCACTTGCGGCCATCACCCCCAGCGCCATCGTGTCGTCCCTGCCGACGATCAGAATATTCGCCCCTTCGCGAAGCCCAAATCTCAATTCGATGGGTCCACTCATCGCAACCGAATCACCAATCCAGCAGGTCCATGGTTCCGGGATCTGCTGTCGCTCGGCCCCCAGTGCAGGGGACACCAATCGACTTTTCGCTAGCAGTCGCGTTAAACGTCGATTGGACTTGATGTCTGCAGGAACATTTCCTTCAAACACCAGCGGCGAAATGCCGCTGGTCGTGTCGTGAGGATCACGTCCCGACGCTTCGTTCGGCATATTGGCCGCTTCGCGGATCCACTTCAATCGTTGCCCACGCTCGTCTTCATCAAGCCAGACAACCTGAAATGGATGGTTTCCTTCGACCAGTCCGTTAGCGTCGTTGTAGATCGCTTCGCCCGGTCGAGTCAGCAGGCGTGCCGCTGTGTTTTCTTCACTCAGGATCAGATGCGCATCGGTTTCACTGCATTGCAAGGCGATGCGCACGGCCACTTGCCCGAGAGTGCTTCGTGCGAGGGAATATGCACCGGCCAGAGTCTGCGATCCGAGTAGCACGTGCACACCGAAGGCCCGCCCCTGTCGAATCAGCCGGTCCAGCAGCAACGACGCCTGCTGCGACAGCGCATCGTCTTCGATGAAGAACTCCTGAAACTCGTCGATCAGCAGCAACGTTCGGGGCATTACGACGTCGGGGCGCGCATCCCTGAAGGCAGCGATATCCTGAGCTCGTGCAGCACGGAACCGCTCACCCCGATCTCGTAAAAGTGCATCCAGTCGCTGCAGAACGCTCACACCAAATTCACGGTCGCTCTCGATCGCAATCACGCGAGCAGAAGGAAGCTGCTCTTCAGCGTAAACCTTGAACTCGACCCCTTTCTTGAAGTCGATCAGATAAAACTCCACCTCGGCCGGACTATAGTACAATGAAAGATTTGTGATCAGTGCGTGAAGCAGCGTCGATTTGCCCGATCCCGTTTTTCCGGCGATCAGCACATGTTGCGAAGTTCCTTTTCCCAGCCGCAAATACTGCAGTTTGGTGGCTCCGGCCCGACCAATCGGAACATCGATTCCCTTGCGGCTATCACCTTTCCAGAGTTCGCTGTCCTGCGGCGCGACTCG
>NZ_DASWWZ010000494.1:0-4905 GCF_036405755.1 Schlesneria sp. | reverse complement strand
ATTGGGCAGAGGACTGGCTCCACTCACGCCACTACTAGCAAACCATCTCACGGGATTCGGGTTGTTGTCCGCCAGTCCAAGGTGTCCGAAGACGCCCCAGGTTCGACCTGACTTGTCTGCAGTCACCCCCAGCGCCTGATCAAAATTATACGCCAGCGACCAGGAACCCCTCACCGGAGTCGCGAAAAGGGCAAGGCCCTCAGATGGATCAAGGAAGGCAGTCGGTGTCAGGTCTGAGTAGGTACCGCTGCTGTACGTGCCTGAAATCCCCTGGTGGCCGGGGCGGTCGAAAAAGAAGGTAGGAGCCAGTCCTTGGGCGAAGAGTGTCACTCCATTATTGAAGAGCGTATTCAGTCCAGTGGTCGTCGGAGTGTTATTCGTGTCGAAGAGAGTGAACTCAATGGTCCGCTCGTCAGAAGCGGTGCAGATAAATCCCGCGCCGTATGTCGAGTATGGGATCGTCCGGGCATAAACCGGGTTATAAACCAACGCCGAATTCTGAAATCCCTGCAACGGTCCTGCGGAGGTGAACGGCTGCTTGAAGTCGTCAAGCGTATTGATTTTTCCTGCGTAGACCACCAGATTGTCTGAAAGCGCCTGCTGCAACTTCGCCGCGGTCAACCCAGTGACGCTCCCATTGGGTTGAGGGAGCGAGAGCATCACATTTACGGGAGCCAAGGCGCCCGTCAGCGTATTTGCAGACTCGCCGTATCGGGACTCTCCGTGCAGCGTGAACATCCCGCCCTGCCAAAGTCCCAACTTTGCGCTGTCAATCATCGCGAAGTAGTCATTACGACCACCATACTGGAACTGCTGCTCCAGCCCACCACTGGCGACCCCCTGGTAAAACTGCGTGGTACTCATTTCAAACGCAACGCCGGTTTCAGCCAAGGTTGACCGAAGGCTAAACCAGTCAGTTATTGGTTTTAACTGGCCGTCGGTCGTAAGATTTTCCAGTGGGGTTTGTTGCGCTAAATCGTCTGATGTCTGGGGCAGCTGAATGTAAGACTCGTCCGATGCGAATGCCTGTGCAAGGCCCCACTCCCCGGCAATTGTTGCCAGAGTCAGGAAAATGACGCATGAGATTCGGGTCCTTTTCGACATCCCGCAGACTTCGCGCAAGTTTGAGGAAGTGTGAAAGAGTCGAATATCTGCAACGAGCAGACTGTCGAAAGACGGGTCGCATCCGAAGGAGCCCCAGCACAATGAGGAACCCAAATCATTTCCCGGGCTTTGTCCCATTCTTCAATAACCATTTAGATCGAAATGGTAAGTCGGCCAGCATTACGCGGAATTGGCTGGCATCATTGTTTGATCGCGCGGAAGTTATCGGTTGTAACGATTTCACCGACCGGAGCTCGCGAATTTCGTCTGTCAAAGCCCTGAGGTAGAGAAGTCGTGTCTGGTGGGGACAAACGGCGATTGGTTGTCTCGGGAAGGACGGATGAGGGATCGTCCGTTGCGGTAGCGGGGGAGAAGTGGTCTGCGATACGATGCGGCTGCTTTTCACTTTGAACTCGCAGGGTTGTCAATGTCGATCTGGTCACCGCTTCGTGGGCATGCCGAACAAAAAGAAATGTTTCGCCGGACGATTCGCCGCAATCGGCTTTCCCAGGCGTATCTCTTCGTCGGTCCCTCAGGAATCGGTAAACGCAAGTTTGCTCAACTGCTGGCGCATGCACTGTTGTGCCAGAATCCCGGTGAGGACCCGCTCGAAGCATGTGGCCAATGTGCGGGCTGCAAGCCGTTCCTCGCGGGGGCTCATCCCGATTTTCTGGCCGTTGGGTGTCCCGAAGGTAAGCGAGAGCTGCCGATTGCTTTGCTGCTGGGGCCTGAAGAGCGGCGGGGGCAGGAGGGGTTATGTCACGATCTTTCACTGGCGCCACTTCCGGGGTCTCGCAAGGTCGCCATCGTCGATGACGCTGACACGATGAACGATGCGAGTGCGAACGCGTTTCTCAAGACGCTTGAAGAGCCCCCTGAACGAGCCATTCTCATATTGATCGCGTCGAACCTGGATGCACTCTTGTCGACGATCCGATCGCGGTGCCAGCTTGTGCGGTTCTCGCCATTGGAGACCGAGGACATCCGTGCGATGCTGATCGAGCAGCAGTTGGCTCAGTCAGACGATGACGTCAACTTTGCGGCCGCACTGAGCGAAGGGAGTCTCACCACGGCCACGCAACTGCTGGAGCCCGAGCTTCGTGAGCTGCGAACGCTGCTGTATCGGCAACTTGCGCAGGTGAGTTTCAGCGGATTAGGGTTGGCGAAGTCACTGCTGGAAGGAATTGGCAAGATCAGTTCCGAGACATCAGTGCAGCGGATCAACGCCCAATGGCTGATTCGGTTTCTCGTCGAGTTCTTCCGCATGGCGGTGTGGCAGATCGGCCAGGGTCCCACCGAGTCGGTTCCATTTTCGGCCGAAGTGTCGCAGTTTGTGAATCGACTGATGACCCAGTCAGACGATGTCGAGGTCGTCGGGGGGCTCATTGAACGGTGTGTTGAGGCCGCGGTTCACGTGGATCAGAACGTGGCGGTTCCGCTGGTGCTGGAATCGCTCTGCCAGGACCTGTCACGGTTGTTGCGTCTGGCGGCTCCGACGCATTGATGACCGCTGCGCGCGACCATGCCGGACGGGGAGCGGGAATAAAAAACGCTGCCTGTCCGGGGGAGGGACAAGCAGCGTGGATGCCGGCCGCTGGAACTGATGCGGCCGGAGTCCTCTTGCGATTTCCAAAAGGGACGTGGCTGAGTTACTTGGGCGTCTCAGTTACTTGGGCGTGTCGGCCTCAGCGAGGGCTGTTTCGACGCGACGATGCTGACGCAGGTCATAGCGATCGCCCGATTTCAGGATCGCGAATTCGGGTGTTTCGATTGACGAGTTCGTGGGGCTGTCGAAGACGGTGACCTGATGTTTCCCTACCACCTGCATCGTAGAACCTCGGACGATGAGCGCGGTGGATTCGTCAACACCCAGGCCGATCAGCTCGGGATAAGTCTTCTTGAGTTCCGCCATTTCGTTGTGGCGTTTGCGTTCGGTGAAGTGCTGGTCGATGGCGACGCCGGGGAGAAAACCGAAGCCGCGATCGTAGCCTTCGCACATGATCTCTTCATTTCCGAGTGGATTACCGCGGACGAGATACTCACCCTGAATCGTCGCACCGGCCGAGGTTCCACCGATGACACCACCTCGACGCAGAACATCGTGGAACAGTTCCTCGACATTGGTGTCCATGTAGGCATCCACCAATCGCCACTGTCGGCCACCGGTGAACCAGACTCCGCGAGCGGCTTTCAGCAGAGCAATCAGGCTGGGGCTTGAGAGTTCTTCGCCACTTCTTGCGTGCAGCATGGTGACGTTTCTGGCACCTGCGTCCTGTAGCCAGCCGCAGACTTCGCGCTGCTCGGGGGGATAATCACCCAAGGCATTCGAGACGACGACGATGGGGGCTTCGATCCCTCCCGCCGCTTCCAGGAATGAGTCGATGACTTCTTTCGGGGTGGGGCCGCCCCCTGCAATCACCAGGGTTCCGTTCTGAACATCAGGGACGTGACGGTCGGTTGACGCGATGAGCGTATCGACGCGTGAGTTTGCGGCACGCTTCAGCGCGATCAGGTCGGCCTTATGTCCGGGAGTCAGTGACTCGATACGGGCTGGCCGCTTTGTCGAAGGGGACAGGCAGATCGACACGTCGGATTCGCCGATGACTTCCAGCGACCGCCCCTGGACGATCAGGGCTGTTCCTTCGTCGATGCCGAAGCCAACCATACCGGGACGCAACTGCAGGGCGCGCATGAGTCGCTCCTGGCGGTTTCTCTTCTTGAAGTGCTGATCGACGATGGTTCCGGGCAGGAACCCGAGTCCGGAAGAGAGCAGTGGCTCGACTTTCCCGTCGGCAATCATGCTCCGCGACATGATCGCGGCTCCTGCGGAAGTGCCACCAATTACGCCACCGCGTGCTAAAACATTGTGCAACCGTTCTTCGGTGCGGGTACCGACGTAAGTCTGCGCCAGCCAGTTCTGATTTCCCCCGATGAACCAGACGGCGGTGGCAAGATCGAGAATCTGGGAGAACTTTTCATCATCTGCTTCCATTCGTGAACGAGTGTGCAGAATCTGGAGAGACGCGAAGCCATTATCGGCAAGCCGGTCGTACCAGCCTGACATGCGTGCATGAATGTCGGTATCGGCGATCACGCTGGCTGAGGGGATAATTACGACATGGGCGTCAGGACCGCCCCCGAGCTCGATGAAGCGGTCGAGGAGCGTATGGGGCAGAACCCCGCCACCACAGATGACGAGCGACCCGGACCTCGTATACAGGGGATCGTTTTCCGTCTGGAAATCGGCGGCGTGCGACTGTGAGGACATGGTAGTGAACACGCTGAGAAACAGCAGAGTTACGAGTGCACAGTAACCGTGTCGACGAATGTGCCACGAGTGGCTGAGTTGAAGCCTCATCATGAAGTCCAGCTCCTTAGAAAAAATCATGAAGAATTTCACGGCCTTCGCATCCGTGCGATCACACAAAAATAGGTTGATCTGTTCGGGTGTGCAAGGTGGCTTTGGGCATTCTTACCGCAAAATCGTTCCTGAAATATTCGTCGGAAAAGTTTGGTTGATCGATGAATTTTGACAGACTTCTCTCTCGTCTATGAAAATTACGTGCCCTTTTTCTTCTCAAGAATGTTTTTCCAGATCGGCCCGTAGGTCTCTTTGTCGAACGGAGGACAACCTGTCGGAGACTGACCCAGCGGGTGATCTTTCGTTCTCATCATGTTTGTACAGTACGAAAAGGTGCGGCAGGTGGTCTTACGACTCAGCCGTCCATGCGTCTCAAGTTGCTGTACGAAGTCGGGTTGTGAGAGCGTTGCCCGCCCCAAACCGACAAACGAACAACGTTT
>NZ_DASWWZ010000493.1:0-2701 GCF_036405755.1 Schlesneria sp. | reverse complement strand
TTTCTCGGGAAGAATGATCAGCGCCTGATGGTCACGAATATCCTGCGAATGACCCAATGCGCTGGTCCATTTAGCTCTGCCGGAGATGACATACAGTGTCGCCTGATACCAATGTTCGTCATGCAATTTCTGGAACTCAATCGCCTCCCGAGGCGTAACTTCCAGCCCACAGACAGTGTCGCTGTCGACCAACTCCAGCTTCCAGAGGTCTCGTCCAATGTTCACCCCGATCGCAGCCGTGTTGCCGTTGTCCTGGCGACCCTGCTGAAATATCAGCTGGCCCTTTCGAATGCCTAAACCGGGAATCCCGGACTGTGCCGGGTTCATGACGTAAACCGCGGTGTTCCCGATGAGCGTCGTGCGCAGCCGGCCCTTGTCGAAATCCAGGGTTGCTTCAAAGGGCTCGAAGGTTGTCAGGAACTCCCCAACGTTGAGGGCTGACCGATGAGGTACGACAAGCCATTGCCGTTTGGCATCGAGACGAGCGAGGACTCCTTCGTTGGACGCATAGGCGACGTCCACCTGAGGAACGGGTTCGCCCTCTTTCAGGAATGTGGGAAGCTGATTGACGGCGACTGCCGGGGCGGGAACATCGACATGTGGCTCTTCAGGCTGAGCCGGTTCCGGCACTTGCTCGGTCTGTTTGGGGACAGTAGCAGCGACTGGCGCCGGTAGCTCTTCGACATCCGGTTCATCTGGAGGAGGCATCGGATCAAGCCCTTCCGGAATCGATGGACGCGCTTGTGCAATTGCGGATTCGGGTGTTGCAACCGGTCGTGAATCTGCTGCCAGTTCCGTACGAGGCTCGTCCGTAGCAACCAGGCTTTTGTCCGCGGCGACCATCGGTTCGGCATCCGTGACAGTCTCGGTGACTTCACTCTTGCCGCGGATTTCCTTTCGCTCGATCTCGTTTTTGGCTTGCTTCAGTCCCGTGATCAACCCAGGAGCAAGCAAGAGAAAGCAAAGGATCGCCAGCAGTCCCACGACGGCCGAGGGGAAAATTCGTAGCGGCCAGGGTGACGGCTTGAGATAGTCGGGAACTGTCTTCACGGACTCGTCCACGTCGTGTGAGTGCGTTGCTGCCCCGCGCGCTGGATTAGCCACTCCGTTTCGAATGGAGATTGATTCGGGAGTTCGTGACCTTGAAGCGACACCCTTCTCGGCCGGGACATTCAACTGGGACGAAGCGTCGACCGGACCCAAGGCGTAGAGTGATTCGCGGCTCTCGTCCGACAGCTCGATTGGATTCGCCAGCCAGACAGGTAATACCTGGTGGCACGCTGCAACTTCCGCGAGCAGCTCATCGGAAGAAAGCAGGACCCGTTCGACATCTGCATATAACTCGGGCGGAAGCGTCGTGTCGAGGTACTGCGATACAATGTTCGGATCAATTCCGATCTCGGGTCCCGACACATCTGGTGCCTTGAGCCGACGCCGTCGCATGACTTCCCTGATCCGGCTCACGAGCACCTGAGCGACCGGGCTCTCTTGAATTTTCTGCCCAATGATCTTGGTGTCGGCGGGTTCAAGGACGTCATCCAGGTACGCCAGAAGCGTTCGCAATGTGAGTCGCATCGTCAGGACCTCTACTTCAACAGCTCTTACCAGAACTCAATCTTCCCGATCCGGCAGGCCCACAGGTGGGTCAGGAACTTCGGATTCACCTGGATGCACCCTGCCGGAATCGATCCGAAACGGGAAGCCACCACCTCCCGGCGTGGATTCCTATTTCAATAGTGGAGTCGTCCGAGGAAATCCGTACAGCTTTTTTCTGCGCGGTCCGCCGAAATCGCCGGGGGGACTTCCCGCTTTGTGCACAAGCAGCGTGAGAATCCGTGCTTTGTGAGGGGACGCCGGTGATGGGAGTCCCGGGAAAATTCCCCTGCGCGAGCATGCCAGACCCAAGTCCACTAGAATTGAAAAATCGTTCGAGCCCTTCAGATCCTCCGGTAGCAACCACTGGCAGGACAGAGATGTCCGTCCTGGATTCAGATCTCTCGTCGGTGTACGCAAGATGGGGCTACCTCGGACAGTTCAGGAGAAGCGGTTGCGATGACCTGTTACCAGAGACCGAAGGGCCGAGATACGGAAATCCGGGCCAATGAATGTTGAGAGATTCCAAGAATTCTCTTCCGACCATGACACAGTCCAATACAGAGCGGATCAATGCAATGCAGGAGGAATCAGGTCTAGGTGAACCTCGCATCGTTTCACGTGAAACATGCAAAGGAACACGATGACCGTGGACTATGATTTCGTCGTCGTTGGACAGGGCCTCGCCGGGACCGCGCTCGCATGGTGGCTGCGCTGGATTGGCCACCGCATTTTGGTGATCGATCGTGAAGAACCCGTGACGTCGTCCCGAGTCGCTGCCGGATTGATGACTCCTATCACCGGTCAGAAATTGATTCCTTCCTGGCGGTTCGACGAGTGCTGGCCAGTTGCGGTGTCGTTCTATCACCGCGTTGAGCAGGAGAGCGGAGCGACGTTCTTGCAACGACCGGCGATGCTCCGGCTGCTCTCGACCCAAGCAGAAAGCGAAATGTTTTATCGCCGAGCCTCGGACCCGCAGTTTCGTGACAAAGTCCAGCAACCCAGTTCCAGACTGCGTCCGGAATGGTTTTATTACTGCCGCGATGCCTTCGAAATGAGAGAAGGAGGCAAGCTCGATGTTGCCCGTTACCTGGACGCGTCGCGCGAG
>NZ_DASWWZ010000492.1:0-7457 GCF_036405755.1 Schlesneria sp. | reverse complement strand
GTACCGGCAAGACTCTCAAAACAGCTCGAAAGTTTGGATCGGTCTACAGTTCTCCGATCGCCGTGGCTGACCGAATCTACTTCTTCGAAGATTCGGGGAACTGCACAGTCATTCAAAACAATGACCGTTTTGAGGTACTCGCTCAGAACGCACTCGGTGAACCTACCCAGACGACCCCCGCCATCAGTAACGGCAGACTCTACATCCGCACTGACTCACATCTGGTACAGGTTAAGTGACCAGCGTATCGCATGGCCTTCAGCAGACGTGACTGAACATCAGGCGTCTTACCTCGCTCAATCCACCCACGGCGAGCAGGTTGTCGCGACCAAGATCACTTCGCGGAAATTAGCCAACGCACGGGAGCATGATGCGATCAATCGAGTGCTCCTTGTTCTCGTTACTCGCAGTCGTTTTAAAAACCTATTCTGCCGAATGTGGTCAATCGAGTTCTGGACGAGAACCCAGGTGCAAGCGGGTTGACTGTATGAACGGGCTGGCACCGCGAACATTTTCATATTCACGGAACCACTGGCTGGGTGGCGAAGTTACTGTCAGACAGACCAAAACAAAGATCGACTGGGCTGTAGAAATGGCTCAGTCGCTCGAAGGTCGATAAGCGACGTCAGTAAAAATTATTCTGGCCTTCGACCATCTAAACACGCTCACTAAAGGTCTGTTTGACGAGGCATTCGAACCGGGCCGTGCCCGAAAACTCGTCCGACGGATCGAGTTTCACTACAGCCAAAAAAACACGGCAGCTGGCTGAACATCGCTGAGAATGAACTCCACTCGTCACCCGTCTCCCCTTCCCTCTCTCCCCCCTGCAGACGCATCTCCTGATTTCACAAGCACGATCTGACCGGGAGGATCTCTGCGGGGGGCGCTGGGTTCGGGGCTTGCGAGCCTTGGATCGCGGCGTTCAACAGACTCCGTTCCGGACGCTGCACCGCCCGTGGGATTGTCACCCGAGGTTGTCACTCTCCCGCTCTGCCGGTGAAATTCGCGACACTTTGTAGGGCGTTTGTGTGAGCCGGTAATGTCAGCATTGCCGATGGAAACCTTACGAGATTTTCATCCAATCTTCCTTGAACTGCGTTAGGGTCCTCCCCTTAGGGGACCTTTTCTGCCGCCTTAAAGGGTTACACAACTTCACATCCGTGAAACCTGCGAATACTTAAACGATTGAAATACAATGCCTTACAACCTCCAAAACCAACAGAACCAGTGCTAGAACCTGTGCTCAACAAGTTGTTTTCTGGCGAAATCGGGGGTGGTCATGGGAAAACCCTGCTTGACACAAAACTTACGGAAACGTAAGATTAATACATCCTTAGATTCAAATGTTTGAATCCATAAGACGAAAGGGACTTGCTTATGTCACACAAGACTCTTGTCGCCAAACAACTCGCAGAACTTTTGGGCGCACTCTCGCACCCCCACCGTATTCGCATCATCGAAGAGTTACGAGACGGTGAGCAAGATGTGAATTCACTTCAGCTCGCACTGGGAATCAGTCACTCCGGCGTGTCGCAACACCTCATGGTACTTCGAGCCAATCGGCTCGCGTCCGAACGGCGTGAAGGACGCCACGTCTTCTATCACCTTCGCCAACCCGCGATTGCAGGCTGGCTGCTGAAGGCGACTCAGTTCCTTGAGAAGGGAACGGTTGAAGCGGACGAACTACGAGAAGCGATCGACAAAACCCGTAAAGAATGGGCGGCCAGTTCGGATCAGTCCCATGTCGAAGTCCAAACCCCAACTAAGTAACGAGAGGCATCACGATAATGCAAAAGCTGATCAAGGGCATCCATCAGTTTCAGGAAGAAAACTTTCGACCCCTGCAGGGACTGTTCGAAAAGTTGTCCAAGGGACAAAATCCAGAGACACTGTTCATCACCTGCTCGGACTCCCGAATTGACCCGAATCTCCTGACGCAATCGCAGCCGGGCGACCTGTTCATTCTGCGAAATGCAGGAAACATTGTCCCTCCTCACGGAGCGGCGAATGGGGGCGAAGCGGCGACGATCGAGTTTGCTGTCGCAGCCCTCGGTGTCAAAGACATCATCATCTGCGGCCATTCTCACTGCGGTGCGATGAAGGGGCTTCTGGAGCCTGAGGCCGTGGCGACTCTGCCCGCCGTTTCGTCCTGGCTCTCACACGCAGAGACAACACGCCGCATCGTCCAGGACAATTACGGCCATCTGGAAGGTGACAAACTGGTCACCGCCACGGTCGAAGAAAATGTACTGGTTCAACTTGAGAATTTGCGAACCCTGCCCGCCGTAGCTTCGCGCCTGGTCAAGGGAGATCTTCATCTGCATGGCTGGGTTTATAAAATTGAAACGGGCGACGTATTTGCTTACGACTCAGCCGAGGGGCAGTTTGTTCCCGTGTCGCAGCACCAGCCCAGTGAAGCCCTCAGTCGGCGACGTACGGTCACCATCTGACATGTACACTGCACCCTGTGGAGGGAAAGCATGACAATCCGTGACTCTCGGAAATTCTGGCGTGAAGCGTTCACCTGGCATGGCTCAGTCACCCCCCTGGTGATGCCCAATGTCCTGTTATTCGGTCTGTTTGCGACCGTCGTCTGCCTGCTGGCATGGCTGGAAGAACGCTACTATCAAGTTGAAATCGGGCTGGAAATCGCCCCCTTTGAAATTGCCGGGGCGGCACTGGGCCTGCTGTTGATTCTCCGTACCAACGCAGGACACGATCGCTGGTGGGAAGCCCGAAAACTGTGGGGTGGAATCGTCAACCAGTCTCGAAACGTCGTCATCAGTGCCCTTTCCTACGGCCCTGAAGACACCGTTTGGAGGACGCGATTCGTGCGTTGGGCCGCAGTATTTCCGCATGTTTCCCGCTGCCAGCTACGGGGCGAACCCCTGTCGCCGGAGATCACTGAACTTGTCGGCCAGAACACCGCAGAGCAGATTGGTGCGTCAGTGCATCCCCCCAGCTACGTCGCCATGCAGATGGCGACGCTGCTGCGGGAGGCCTATGAAAGTGGCCAGATGGACCGTTTCGCATTCATGCAGATCGATCGCGAACGTGCCACGCTGATTGATCATATTGGTGCCTGCGAGCGAATCCTGAAGACGCCGTTGCCAAAGGTCTATGCCATCAAGATCCGGCGGTTCCTCGCCCTGTTCCTGCTCACGCTACCGTTTGCACTCCTGCACCGCATGAGCGGAGCATGGCTGGTTCCCGTGATCACAATGATGGTCGCTTATCCCCTGATGGCACTCGACCAGATTGGCATTGAACTTCAAAATCCGTTCGCCAAGGCCAATCTCAGTCACCTGCCGATAGGGGATATCTCGGCCAATATCGAAAAGAACCTGCTCGGCTTCCTGCGCGAAAAAGAAGAAGCCGCGATCGACGAAGAACTGCACCAACGGCTCAGCCTTCATCACTGACACGCACACCCTGGGCATCAGATGATACACAGCACAAGCCGGCCATTCCTCCACCCAGGGTGGAGGAATGGCCGGCTTGTGAATTTATCAAGCGGGGACTTCGTAGCCCTGACTCGACGTCACACTGAGTGACGTGCCAGTGATTGACCCAGTCGAGCCCCCTTCAGCACTCTGCACCAGGCGACTTCCACGACCTTCGACTCCCTCTGCCCCTCCATCGCGATCACCACCAACGGAGCCATGGAGCAGCCTGATTGGCGTGCCTTCGGGGCGACGGGAAGGTGCTGACCATACCTGCTTTGTCGTCACGGAGGGGAGCCACTGCTGCACAGCACGTCAATGCGGCACAATTTACAACCCGCAACGGAATCACGTCATCAGCACGGGAGAGAGCGCAACAAAAAAACCGCCCGATACGTCATCGACGCAGGGGCGGTTTTCAAATTGCGATGCCTCTTACAGAAGCAGCGATTCATTAAAGGATCGATCGGACTTTCGCCAGGAAGTCGGCGTTGGTCGGATACTTCTGCAGGATCCGAGTCAACTGTTCCATCGCTTCGACCGGGCTCAGAGAAACCAGGCTGCGTCGCAGCAAGGTGACCCCTTCCAGCACTTCGGGCGACAGAATCTTTTCTTCGCGTCGGGTACCCGATTTGGAAATATCGATGGCTGGCCAGATCCGTCGTTCGGCGAGTTCCCGGCTCAGCACCATTTCCATGTTTCCGGTCCCCTTGAACTCAAGGAAGATCGCCTCGTCCATACGGCTGCCGGTCTCAATCAGAGCGGTCCCGACCACGGTCAAGGAGCCCCCTTCATCAAACTGACGAGCCATACCGAACATCTTCTTCGGAATGTCCATGGCCTTCACGTCCAGACCACCGGTTCCCGTGCGACCCGTGTTCGTCCACTTGTTGAACGCGCGGGCCGTTCGAGTGATGCTGTCGAGCAGCACGAAGACGTCACGGCCGGCCTCGGCCATTCGCTTTGCCCGCTCGAAAACAAGCTGGCTGACACGAATGTGGTTTTCGACTTCGCGATCCAGCGAGGAAGCAACAACTTCCCCCTTCACCCGGCGACGCATTTCCGTCACTTCTTCAGGACGTTCGTCAATCAGCAGAACAATCAGGTAAATGTCCGGATAGTTCGTGCTGACCGAGTCTGCGATTTCCTGAAGCAGCATCGTCTTGCCTGAACGTGGCGGTGCCACGATCAGAGCCCGCTGCCCCTTGCCGATTGGCGTGAGCAAATCCATGACGCGCATCGTGATCGGCGAAGCACCCGTTTCGAGCTTGATCTGCACGTTCGGGTTGATCGGCGTCAGCGAATCAAAGTTCTTGATCTCGGCATACTGCTCGGGAAGACGACCTTCAATCGACTGAATCGAACGAAGGCGGGGGCCCTGCCCGCGGCCACCGGGAATGCTTTCTCCGGTGATCAACACCCCTTCACGAATGCCATACTTTTCCAGCAGTGAGCCGGACACGAACGAATCGGTTTCCTGCGAAACATAGCCCGCTTTCGGATCACGCAGAAAACCGTATCCCTTCGGATGCAGTTCCAGAATCCCCTGGACCAGCGTCACAGAGTCTGGACTGACGTTACGATCCTGATTCCCGCGGGGCTCGGAATAGTTGCGGTTCCCCCCGGGGCCGCTGTACTGCGAGCGCCGGTTGTCCTGTGACGGACGTCGCTGACCGCGACCGGAAGACTGCTGGCCGTAACCACCCTGGCCCTGCTGGCTGTAGCCACCTTGACCCTGCTGATTATATCGCCCCTGTTGGCCACGCTGCTGGGGCTGGCTTGGCTGTCCGCCCCCTTCGGCCTGTCCACCAGGACCACGTCCGCGTCCCCGACGACGGCGACGGCGACGATTCTGTCCACCTTCCTGGAAGCCATCTGGTCCGGTTGAGTAGCCGTCTCCACCTGACTGGCCGCCATTGGCACTGCCGGCCGATTCAAGCGAATCACCCGTAGAGGACTCGACGTGATCCTCAGGTCCGAAGCTCTCGGCGGTGCTTCGGGACTCGACAGTATTTCTGGGCTCAACGGTACGTGAAGTTGATTCAGCACGTGAAGTCGATTCAGCCGGTACTTCTCGCGGTGCTCGTGGTTCGCGAGGCGCTCGCGGTTCCCGGCCTTCGCGAGTTGATGTTGATCGCGATTCAGACGAACGGGATTCTTCTGATTGACGGGCTGCACGACTGGGGGCTGCAGCAGGAGTCGCTTCAGGCGACTCAACGGGAGCAGCCGCTTCGGGAGTTGCTTCTGCACTTCGACTCGCTGCGGTGGAGCGAGTACGGGTACGGCGGGGCCGCTCGGTGCTTGCGGTCGTGGCCGCACTCGAATCAGCGCGGCGGGTTCGCGTGCGGCGTGGAGCAGGTTCGGCTTCCAGCGCCTCGAAGTCCATGTCTTTTTCGGTGGGATAGCCTTCTGTTTCCGCTCGCACTGCCGCGATCTCGTCCAGCACATCTTCGATCAGCGGCTTAGCCGTCTGCGATTCCGCGCCACTCTCACGCAGTTCGTTGGATTCGGCCGCATCGACCTTCTTCGTACGGCGACGCACGACGCGCTTGGGAGATCCGGAACTTTGCTCTGCTGTCATAAACACTTCCATTGGCTAAACACGCTCAGCATGAGCGGGCAAGAATACCTCAACGCAGTCGAACGGCGGCTGCCATTCGGCGGAGTACACATCGGTCCAGATAGGAATCCCCAGCACATCCAGGCGGGTTCCGTTCAAGTTGTCTGACCCCGTCAAACGGGATCCAAGATGAAACAAACGAAGAAAAAAACGTTTCCAAAACTGATTGATCAGGGACTGTCAAAAGGCAGCTCAACACCCGAAGGACAATTCCTGCGATACGCACGAGAAACCGAACCCAGCTTCGCTCGATCGTTACTGTCCCCGCCTGTGGCGAAAGACCGTAAATTTTGACCTGAATACGAAAAATTCCTTACCTGCCCGACATTCTCGACTGCAAAAGTTTTCGTGAACCTCACATGCGAGCGCGATTGGGATTCGCTTCGATAGAAGTGTTCTCGACGAAAACGAGCCGGTGCCAGGCAAATCCAACTCGTGAAAACACGTTGAGTGATCGTCGAAAGCCTAAAGCGGAATGCAAGCAGAAAGCGTTCCGAACTGAAGAGCTAGAGGACGAAGAACTCAAGATGCCACAGCCCCCATTTCTTTGAACACCGAACTGCAACGGATACCGTCACAACTCGAATTCCTGGGAACCGTCACGAACACGGGGACATCTTGCGAAGCGAGGTGACTCATTGGACAGGCCGTTGAGTCAGTGCCTTTCGGAAAGCACGTATCGACATTGGGATCATATCGAGCTTAAGAGTTATGTCAATTCAAGTCTTTTGCACAATTCCCCAATTTTCATCAGAGTTCTCCAATGAGATCGGAAATTCGCTGAAATTTCCCTCCTCTGCCCCTGACCGGCCCCTTCAAAGGATGCCTTTTTTCGCTGCAAAACAGACCTGTTCAGCCCCTTCCATCACCCTCTCGAATCCCCTCGTCACACCTCCCGCAAAACCGACGGAAACGACGAATTTTCACCCGCCACGCGCGCGTTGACAGCTCCCTTTCACCCCGCATCGCACCATCATCCCAATTGAGCCGCACCTCCCTGGCCCCAAAATCGACTCTGCAGTCCCACCCTCGTCCGAGCAACAAACCCTCTCACACTTCGACCGGCTAAGCACAAAGCCAGGACAATCCGTTACACCAGCCGTTGCTGCCCATCGTCTACTGATTGCGTTCGCTCAACTCCCAAGTCCTGTAGCGTGCCTCTGGTTGGAACGTGTCTGGAACAAGAACCATGCGCTCATGTCCGCAGATGCAGACATCCCCCCCAAAGCAAAAAGACCGCAAGAGTCCCGAAACTTGCCCAGAATACCGCTGGTCAACGGGGCCATCGAGACATTAGTCTGCACCGTGAATGCAGCTGCTCGTCTTCCCACCGAAACGAAACTGTGATTCATTCGGTCCCTGACCGGACTTCGCGGCAGTTCCTGACAGATCTT
>NZ_DASWWZ010000491.1:0-5277 GCF_036405755.1 Schlesneria sp. | reverse complement strand
AAGGTCCGGACGAGTGCTCATGACCTGGCCGAACTTGATAAAAGTCGGACCACGCGTTTCGAGCGTCATTCTGATCCGCTCGACCTGCTTCAGGTGCTTGATCGGTTCAACCGGGTTCCGGCTGAACAGACGGCACCAGCGATACCAGACCGTCCGCAACCCAATGCGGTCGACGAGATCGCCGAAGCCGTGATTCAGCAGAACAGTGACAATTTCACTGGTTCGTCCGAGATTACGGAGCAGCCGAAAAGGATTGGCTTCCACAGGGATGCTCCGTTACTCGTGACTGACGACAACTCAGGCCTTAAAGGAATTCATGTAGGGCAACTGCGCAGAGGACGACTTCACGGCGTCAGCTCCTTCGAGAAGTTGACCGAGAAAGTCCCAGTTGCCCGTGGTCAGTGAGGATCTTGCACTTTCGAGGATCGTCACGGGGAACGTCAGGTCCCCTGCCTGGATCTGCTTAGCCATCAGGTCCACCTTGATCAACTGCACGGGGTTGTCCGCCACCATGCGATTCAGTCGATCCAGGTCGGCACGAGCAGCACAGACACAGGGGATGCCCAGAGTCGTGCAGTTACCGAAGAAAATCTCGGCAAAGGATTCGGCGATAATCGCCTTGATTCCCCAGCGCATCAGAGCCTGTGGAGCGTGCTCACGGGAAGAGCCACAGCCAAAGTTGCGACCACTGATCAGGACTGAGCCTGACTTGTATCGTGGATCGTCAAACGGGTGGGACTTGTCCTGCAATCGATCGTCTTCAAAGGCATGCTCGCCAAGTCCGTCGAACGTAACGCACCGCAGGAAGCGGGCAGGAATGATGCGATCGGTATCAATGTCGTCGAGCAGCAACGGAACACCGGTTCCCGTTACCTGAGTAATGCTTTTCATAATCGTTTCCAGTCAATGAAGAGGCTATTCGCAGAATATCAGATCAGTCGTGCTCGGGCTTCGGTTCTGGCAGGAAGCACGACAGAATGAGATTGAGGAGGAACAACGTGCCAGCCACCCCCGCAGCGACATAGGCGGTCTTGGCTTCCGGTGATGCTCCGGGAACAAATGATTGAAGTGCAAGATATTGCGTGACGGCGGCGAATGGCGTTCCAATCATCCGGCCGCCAATGTTCGCGGCGAAGCTCTCACCAGTGCCACGCAGGTGCATCGGATAGGCATGCGGCAGGTAGTTACCCCAGAAGCTGAACTGGGCTACGGTGAAGAATCCGGCAAGGAAAATCCCGATTCCCAGCAACGAGATATGTAATCCGTGGAACCCGGGGATCCAACTGATATCGGCGCTGAAGAAAGTCGTGTCTTTCCCTTGAGCGAACGCGATGAAGATCAGCGGCGTGAGGATCAGTCCTGGAATCAGGAAGACACGGAGCAGGTTCCTGCGGCTGGCGAAGACGACCACAAGCGCTGCCAGGGCAAAACGGCCGACAAGACCTCCAATTTCCTGGGCCTTCGTGTACTCGGCGGCTTTCTCCTGGCGAGCCTTGCCGGCGGCTTGACCAGCGGCTGCCTTGGCTTTATCCGCGGCGTCCTCCTGGCCTGCTGCGCTGGCAAGGGCTTTTTCTTTTGCCGCGCTGGCGCGTGTCTCCATTTCTGCTTTCACGGCATCGATTCCACCGACGATCTGTGGCATCTGCTGAATCGCACCGAAAGCGACTCCGTAGCTGCAGGCAAACATGGCGGTCGTCACGAGAGTCGTGGTTCGCAGTTCGGCAGAGAACAGCTCAGCAATACTGGGGCGACGCAGTGTTCCAGCAGCTTTCTTCTGGGCCCACTTGGGGGACTCGGGAAGAAATGGGCGGATGATGATCAGAGGGATGGCCGGAATAATACCGGACATCAGCGTGTATCTCCATGCGGCGTGTGGATCAGCGATTTCCCCACCGAACAGATTTAAGAATCCAGGCAAAACGATCTGCGGCAACTTGCCGGCGTAGACAAGAATCAGTCCGTTAGCAATCGCGACCAGCAATCCCCCAATGGACGAGAACGCCTGGGTATAGCCAAGTACCTTTTCGCGCTGTGTCGGGTTGTCGAAAAGTTCTGCCAGCCAGGCGACAGCGGCCACGAACTCGATACAGACACCGATGAACGTCGTCGTGCGGAAGAAAAGCAGCATTGGCAAGTTGGTTGAATATCCCGCTGCAAATGCGGAGAACGCGTAGAGCAGGATACTCCAGGTTAAGACACGGCGGCGGCCAAGCCGGTCTGTCAGATAACCACCCAGCAGGCCGAAGATCCCCCCGCAAACGGCAGGAACATAGAACAGCAAGCCGAACCAGAACGCGAAGAGTTCTTTATTGGCGGGTGTAATATTGCCGAGCTCTTTCAACGCAGGCGCAATGACGAGCGGCAGCATCAAGAGTTCGTAGATATCGAATGCGAATCCAATTGCCGCGATAATACAGATCAGCCATTGCGTACTGGTCAGTCGAAGCGGCTCAGCAGAAGTAGACGGGGCGGGAGCGGACATGAAAACTCCTCAGAGGGTGTCTCTCGGCAGGATGGAACGGCAGGGACGCGGAACCCAGAGTTTAAGCCCTGCGCGCTTCACCCACAACTAAGACGCGATGTAAGGACCAAACAGGCCAGACAAGGCGCCCGATAATCGTCAGGAGCGGAATCGCGGCTTGCCGACTTTGGCTATCGTCGCGATTGCGATGCCTCAAAAATGAGAATTCTCCTGACACGAAACCACTTGCTTTGACAGGCGAATTCCACATGGATAGGATTCCGACTTTCTGAACGAACCTTAAGCCGTTGCTGAGGCTGGCAGATGACGCAGAGCGATAATGATCGCGATGGTCGCAGTGCAGTTGCTCGGGGTTACGTTCTGGCGACGAGGGTGACGTCCATCGGGATGCAGATGGCATTTCCTTCGTTAGTCGGCTGGTGGCTGGATACTCAGTTCAATACGGGTCCGTGGTTGCTGGTGCTGGGTGCCGCTCTCGGTTTTGCTGTATCGATGCTCGAGTTGCTTCGGCTGGTGAAGGATATGAATTCCAGGGTCTGAAGTCTGGGGAGAAGGAATAGCGTGAGGGGTGACCTGCGTTCCCTGCTCTGGCGTCAGGCTTTGTTCACGCTGGTGATGGTTGGGCTGAGCGGTCTTGCTGCCGCGGTTGCATTTCAATGGGTCGGTCCCAAGGGTGTTGAAGGGGTTGTGATCTCCGGGTTACTGTGCCTGATTCCCGGTTGGCTCACAATTCTCATCGGTGGGCTCGTCAAGCAGGGGTCGCTTGCTGTTTATCTCGTCCTCGTGGCGATGATGAATCGAATGATCTTCGTGCTGGTGGGTGTGTTGGCGGTTAAGAATCTGCGGCCGGATCTAGGCTTCTACGAGTTTACGATCTGGTTGCTGACTGCATATATGGTGGCGCTGGCTTTGGAGACGTGGCTGGTCTTGTCACCCTCCAGTTCCGGTTGAGTCTGGCAGCTTGTGCCTTTTTGTAGGTTTGGCAGCGCATATGGATCCATTTCATCACGTACGAGACGGTCAAGTCTGGGAATTGCCCCGGTTTGTTCTCGATCTGCTTGGTCGCGGTGAGCACCTGGTGCTCCCGGGGCGATGGACCAAGTATATGGTCTTGCAGATCGTGGCTGCCGTTCTGGTCTTTCTTGTGTTCCGGGGGCTCGCTGGACGGGTCAAGAACGGTACGCCAGTTAAGGGTGGCTTCTGGAACTTCTGGGAAATGCTGGCGCTGTATGTTCGTGACGAGATCGTCCGACCATCGATTGGCTACCCCCACGACGATCATCATGATGATCACGGCAACGCAGATCATGCTCATGCGGATCACGGAAATTCTCACACTTCACACGGCAGTCCGGCGGTCGTACTCAGTCAGTCACACTCCGGTGCTGACGCAGTACTCGCGGGTGGTCATGTCGCCTTGACCCCTTCGGGCTATGCGGCGGTTGATGTCAGTCATCCTGCCGATAAATTTCTGCCCTATGTCTGGAGTGTCTTTTTCTACATTCTGTTCTGTAACCTGCTCGGGGCGATCCCGTTGCTCGGTTCACCGACGGCAGATATTAATGTCACAGGAATGCTTGCTGCGGTGACATTCCTGCATGTGGTCTTTTTCGGTTCTCAAAAGTCAGGCTTCGGTGGCTTCCTGAAGTCACTTGTGCCTCATATGGATCTGCCCGGTCCGATCGCGGTCCTCCTGTTGCCGTTGATCTGGATCATCGAAGCTGGTGGTCTGCTGATCAAGCACGGTGTTCTGGCTGTTCGATTGTTTGCGAACATCATGGCCGGTCACACAGTGCTGGGTGTCTTCCTGGGCTTTATTGCAGTCGTGGATGGGTTCTTGTGGAACCTGGTCACGCCTGCCAGTATCCTCGCTCAGGTGGGTGTCGGTTTGCTGGAACTGTTCGTGGCGTTCCTTCAAGCCTATGTGTTTGCTTTGTTGACGTCGTTATTCATCAGTGCGGCAGTGAATCCTCACTAATGTTTTCGGTTTGCCAAATGTCTTTGGGTTTGTCCCAAGTTTCCCGGTCAGGAGAGTTAACGTGAGTCAGAATCTGCGAGTGTTGTGCTACGGTATCGCTTTGGTTTTCGCTTTCGCCGCGCCCGCTTTCGCCGCTGAAGGTGGTGCTGGTGGAATTCACTTTTCCGCTGCTTTCGGTGCCGCTGTTGTGATCTGTGGTGCTGCTTACGGTATCGGCCGTATCGGTGTTGCCGCTGTCGAAGGGATGGCTCGTCAGCCAGAAGTCGCTGGCAGCATCCAGACCGCCATGATCATTGCAGCCGCTCTGATCGAAGGTGCGACGTTCTTCGCCCTGATCGTCTGCATGCTCAACAACACTGGCTACCGTCCTTACATCGCTCAGTGATGCTTGTCCCTATCGTCCGTACTGTTTCTTGTCTGAGAGTTCTGGGTATGTTTCGGATCATCTCGCAATTTGTTGCTGTGGCCATGGTGTGCGTTGCGTTGCATGCACCTCAGGTTGCATTCGCGGCGGATCCTGTCCATGCGGATGCACATGGAGACGCGGCGCATACTCCTGACGGTGCCCATGGTGACGCACACGCTGAGGGCGGGCACGGGGAGCACGGCGGGTTGCCAATGACATTCAGCAAGGATCTTGCTTTTTTCTCATTGATTACCTTTGCCGTTTACCTGGTCGTGCTTCGAGTCGGTGCCTGGGGGCCACTCAGGGCAGGTTTGAGCGAGCGGGAACGAGGCATTCAGCAGAACATTGCTGACGCCGAAGTATCTCGCACCAAAGCCGAGGCACTGCTCAAAGAACACGAACTGAAGCTTG
>NZ_DASWWZ010000490.1:0-1506 GCF_036405755.1 Schlesneria sp. | reverse complement strand
ACCCGCACTGCTACCTCACGAACACGCATGTACGAACCCAAAATGGTCGTTGGATTTGCTCATGCCCCTCGGACCGAGGCAGACATCAACAGAGGAGTGCGTCGTCAGATTCAACACCTTACTCAACTTGACCCCTCACTTCAGATATCGACGACTGTGGTAGGAGAGACGGTGTACCTGAGGGGGGTTGTCGGCTCGGAGGAGGAGCGAGCTTTGATCGAGCATATGATGCTCTTTGAACCTGGGATTTCTTCCGTCCAAAATGACTTGACAGTTCCTTCTGTCGTTCCTCCAAGGCCTGCTGTGGATTAGCGGCCCGGTATCTGGAGTCCGTGAGCCCATTATGATTGGGATTATTGGGGTCCGCGACCGGGTCTTGGGGAGGTTCGACCACTTCTACCGGTCCAGTCGTCGGCTGTGGCACCGCAGCAGGCGACGTCGGCAGTGAGCGTTCCTGTTGAATCTTGACGGGGAACAGCTCGTCCTGACGCCCAAATCGGCGCATGAATCCCGGTGGAAGTTCGATCGTTTCCGCAGCGGGCCGCTCGGATCCGTTGCTCTTCTCTCCTTCCGTCGAAATCTTCTGATGACCGGCCTGCATAATTTCCTCGTCGGAATCGTCGGACGCCGAATCGTCATAGGGTACCGGTTCGACTCCGGGCAGAATCTGAAGCGAGTTCTCAGACATCACCATCGGACCATCCACCGGTTCGAAGCGAGCCAGCAACGTGATCCGTCGCGGCTCTCCTCCCACCTCGTCCCATGGTAGCCAGACGCTATACGAATGGCCCAGTTTTGACCGGCTGTAATGTTTCTCGAACTGCTCAGGTGTGAATACAAATTTCCGCTCCGGAACTGTGGAGGGGCGGACGGTTTCGTCAAAGGCGTAAACAGTCAGTGTCCCTTCAACGCGAACCGGCTTTTCGTTGTCACGGCCATGGAACATGATCCTTCCACCGAATCCACGCACCCCCTTCTTTCCCAGCTGATTCAGGATCGTATTCGACCAGAGTGTCGTTATCCGCGTGGGCAGGGTGATCTCATCAGAGTCCATCCAGGGGATTCGTTTCTTCAAATCGAAAACCGTACAGCCGCCGATCAGACAGAGCAGTCCGCCCAAGATCGCAGAAAGCGAAACGTATCGAATTGACCGTCGCCACAATGCACGGTTCGCTTGCCCGCAACGGGATTTCCGATAATCAGTTTTCCGCGCCATGCTGGAATTGGCCACCGCGATATTGTGCGTCACTTGATGTCGATTCATTGTGTGTCTTCCTCTCTACCAGTCCCCGGAACTACTTCCGCTTCTTCTGGGAGCCGAGTGGAAAGAACCCGGATCTTTTGCTCTTCTTCGTCTTAAGACTCACAGTCTGGTCTTCCTGGTCTTCGAGGATCAGCGGTTCAGGATCAGTCGGCCCAGGAGGAACTTCGAGCGGCATGATGGTCCCGCGTGGATTCAAATCGGGATAAATCACCGGGATATCCGCCTCGGGGAAGGGCCCCGGA
>NZ_DASWWZ010000489.1:0-2594 GCF_036405755.1 Schlesneria sp. | reverse complement strand
GCGGAGCCACATCGCTTGTCGCACGAGCTTTCTTATGTCGAGCGGCCTACCAATCGCTCGCCGACATCGACGGCGAGATCAAGCGCCGCGGTGGCAGCGTGGTATTGTCCACAATCTCCAAAGCAATCAAACGCTTGGTAGACGATCTGATTGTCGACCGAACGGACACGGGATTTCTAACTCGCCAGCCCGAGAAATTGCTGCAAAAGCTCTGCGAGAGTTACACGCCACCCAAGCTGACAAAAGTTGTCACACTGAAAGTCAAAGAGCCGCCAAAGGTCTCAGGCAAACGACCTTCAACGGCCAATGTTCAACTTCTTGCGTCGCTCGCACTCGATCAGTTCGTGACGCAACAGAAAATGATGGTGCTCACAGGTGAGTCGTCAATTGAAAACTATGCAGTCATGGGCAGACAGGACTGGCCAGTCCTCTATACAACCGATGCCGACGCATTGATCAGGGCATGGGGCAAAGACGTCGAGCAGACATCACGATTCATCGACCTCGAGTTGCGCCAAACCAACGATCCGACCGTTTACTTCGACGTGCGAACGAAGCAGAATCTGCCCTACGCATCGCCAATCCAGGTCTACTTGGAATGCACAGCAGCCGGTGACAAGCGGGAACGCGAAACAGCCTTGCAGGTCAAGGAACTGATACTTCGTCAACTCAAGCAATGACGCGTGGAGCATGCCCATGGCTCAAGAACCGCTGCTGACGACCCTGCTCGACCTCGATGCAACTCTCAATTCAAACCCAAAACTGATAGTCGGCGGAGGCTACGGCCTCTTTCTCAAACAACTCTACCTGCGTGACAATCGCCAGATCCGCACATTGTTTGATATCGATGATTTGCCGACCGCACGGACCACTGAAGACATCGACCTGATTCTACGGGCTGATCTCGTCACCGATTCGCAATCCATGGGAATAATTCGAGCCGCGCTAGATCATCTGGGATTCTCCGTCGTTGAAACGGCAAAATACACCCAGTTCGTCCGTCAAATGTCGCCGGGACAAGTCAAAATTGACTTACTGGCTCCCCCGCTTGGTGATTTTGCGGCCCGAGTTCCGAATGATTCAAGAAGGGTCCGACCGAGGCCAAGCGTGAATTTGCACGCCAGCAAACTTGAAGAAGCATTGGCCGTGGACCGACATGCGATTCCAATACCGGTTACCGGGCAGTTGTCCACCGGGGCAGCCCACAGTACCGAAGTTTTGATCCCTCAAGCGTTCACCTACCTGCTGATGAAGCTCGGCGCGTATCGTGACCGAATGAATGATGACGACAAAGACTTCGGCCGTCACCACGCGCTCGACATCTACCGAATTGTCGGACTCCTCACCGAAGACGAAGATCATTACGTCCGTGAGCTGAATGCGGAACTTACCGAGCATCCGACCGTTGTCCAAGCGCGGCAGGTGGCCATGGCTCACTTCGTTGAACCGAATGGATTCGGACGCCTGCGGATCAAGGAGCATCGGCTGTATACGAATGCCGTCGATCTGGATCGACTCGCCAACGAACTGGAGAATTTATTCAAAGTTTCGTAGCGGGTTGGACTCGGGCGATCCGTGGCGTCAATGACCGCGACGATTAAACAGAGCGGTTCATGCACCTCGCGATCAAATCGACGGGCGTCCGAGCATAGCGATGATATCCGGCCGTCCGCGGTTCACTCAGAAACGACGATTTGAATCAGCCAGACGCAGTGGTAAATCGCGTTTTCTGACGGTGCCGATAATGCTTCTGATTGGTCGTCGGATAAGCTCAAAAAGTACTGACAATGAAACACGCCACAAAACACAAGTCATTTGCAGGTAGTGCGTTATGGTTATTTGAGGATAGTTTTTTCGCCATTCCCCCCGCCTCCACTCCAGCAGGGGACGTCTCATTGAAAAGTGGGACGTCCCCTTGGCATTTCCCGCTGGCCAACCGGGCCAGCCAGCCAGAAATGCATAACTATCAGTCACTTAAGCACATGGGACTGGCCACGGCTTGGCCAAATCTTGGCCAGCTGGCCAGCCCGTGAGCTTTTCGCCACTTCCAGTTCATAAAAACTCGTCCGATATTCGGCATCGAAAAGGCCCGTGGCAGCGGCATCCTGCCGCTGTAGCCCATCCGTACAACATTCATCGCAGCAATCCCCTGATCCCTCGGTGACTCCGAACCCAGGCGACTGACCCCTCCGCTCTCTCAACCTCACTCATGTAACGCGAGTCACCGCCGCAGCGACATTTCCCTTAAACCGGTGATATTTCGACACCGAAAAAGCTAGCCGAATCATGCTTTCGCCCGCACGCAATGCATTCCTCCCTGCCGGCAGATCAATCGACGAAGCTCAAGTCCGCGAACGCTCAAAGACACCAATGCAGCCAGCTATAAAATCTGATCACCCCGGCCACCTCATCCGCATTCCCGTGAACCGCCCTGTAAGAAGTTCCGATTATACGCCCGTCACTGGTCTCCACAGGATCGCATCTGAACCGACTCGCTCCTGAATCCTCTCTCGCTCTCGGAAAACGTCCCGCGAGAAGAGTGTCATCTGCGGAGACCAGCGCGGCGAGCCCAAACATCCAAACCCTTGGAATTT
>NZ_DASWWZ010000488.1:0-6526 GCF_036405755.1 Schlesneria sp. | reverse complement strand
CGTACCCCTTCAATAATCCGGATACTATCGCAGGCAAAAATTGCGGGTCGCAGACGCGATGCGGGAATGCAGCCCTTTACGTCCGCGATGTGCTGCTCGGATCGTTCAGAGGAAGCGTTGTGCACAGAGGTGCACAGGTGCGGCTCTCGCGCCGTCGTTGCGAGAATATTTCTTCAAATTCCGAAACCGCATGACGGCCCTTAGTCGACGGCTGATCCACCTCACGCTCATTCCGGGCTTAGCAGGGGGTGCCTTTCATCAGAAGCAACCGGTTGCCGGACAGCTCTCATCAGTGCCTCTGCGGATTGCCTCTGCGAATGCAGACAGCCCACTCGGCAACAGAATCATTCACGAGGTGAATCTTATTTTGGGTGAAGCTGACGATGGCGATAGCAGGTCACCAGATGATCGTTCACCATACCGACCGCCTGCATAAACGCGTAACAGATCGTGGTCCCGACAAATCGAAAACCACGTTTTTTGAGCGATTTGCTCATGGCATCCGACTCGGGAGTACTCGCCGGGACATCGGCGAGAGATTGACGCCGGTTCTGCAAAGGCTGACCGCCGACAAAATCCCAGATGAAGCGATCGAAACTACCGAATTCCTGCTGGACTTCCAGAAAGGCGGCCGCGTTGCCAATTGCCGATTGAATCTTCAGCCGGTTTCGTACGATTCCGGCGTCGCTCATCAAACTTTCGAACTTGGCCTCGTCATACCCTGCGACGACAGCGGGATCGAAATCATCGAACAGTCGGCGATAGGCGGGGCGTTTCTTGAGAATTGTGATCCAGCTCAGCCCCGCCTGGGCTCCTTCCAGGATCAGGAATTCAAACAGTAACCGATCATCGTGGACGGGAACTCCCCACTCCTGATCATGATAGGCGACGTACTCATCCCCCTGCGCCCAGGGACAACGAAATTTCTCTGACTCCATGGGGCGATTCGTCATGGCGATGAGGACTTTGCTATTGGGGGAACTGGGGGCAGAGAAAAGGACCAGAGTCCTGCTCGACTCTGGTCCGCAATCTACACGCCGATGGGCTCATCAATTTAGTGAACTCGCTGGCCCGGCTTGGCTCCGCTGTCCGGATTCAGCAGGTAAATCTCTTTTCCCCCTGCGCCTGCGGCGAGGACCATTCCTTCGCTGACTCCGAACTTCATCTTTCGGGGCGCGAGGTTAGCGCAGAAAATGACCAGACGTCCAATCAGATCTTCTGGGGCATAGGCACTCTTGATTCCTGCGAAGACATTTCGCGTCCCGTCGCCACCCATGCTCAAGGTGAGTTGCAGTAATTTGTCGGCGCCGGTGACGGCGTTCGCTGCAACGATTCGAGCGACCCGCAAATCCACCTTCGTGAAGTCGTCGATGGTGCAATGTTCGGCAAGGAGCGGTTCGTGGGCGAGCGCTTCGGGACCATCGTTCCACTGCGAGACCGGTGCGGACTCAGCAGGTTGTGCGGCACCTGCGGTTTCGGGGACGGACTGTTGACCGGCTTCAATCATGGCATTGACCTGTGCGAGTTCGACTCGCTTCATAAGGTGTTCAAACTTCGAGACCCGCGTTCCAAGCAGCGGCGTCTGAGCATCGTTCCAATTCGTAATCGGTTGCTGGAATAACTTGCCGACTTGCTCTGCGAGCGACGGCAAGACGGGGGAAAGGTACACGACAATCTGCCGAAACAGATTGAGTGTCACCGTACAGACCTGCTGCAGTTCAGCAGCCTTGCCGGGATCCTTCTTGAGCGTCCACGGGGCCGTCTGTTCGACATCCTGATTTGCCCGGTCTGCCAGTGCCATGATGGTTCTCATGGCCGCGTTGAAGTCACACGCTTCGTAAGCTGAGGCAATGGCTTCAGACTGAGCGGCGCCCTCTGCGAACAGCCCGCCGTCGTCGGGATAGACCTCTGACAATCCGGTCGCTTCGACAAATCGAGCGGTGCGACTTGCCAGGTTGACCACCTTGCCGACCAGATCCGAATTGACCTTGTTGACAAATTCTTCGAGGTTGAGATCCAGATCGTCCAGACGTGATCCCTGCTTCGAGGCGTAGTAGTAACGCAAATAGGCCGGATCGAGCGTCTGCAAGTACGTCGACGCCTGGATGAACGTCCCGCGGGATTTTGACATCTTTTCGCCGTTCACGGTGAGAAAACCGTGAATGTGGACTTTTTTCGGCAGGTTAAGTCCCGCCGTTTTCAACATGGCGGGCCAGAAGAGGGTATGGAAGTAAGTAATGTCCTTACCAATGAAATGGTGAATTTCCGTTTGGGGATTCTTCCACCAGTCATCAAGATTCTCGTTAGTACGTTCGCACCATTCTGCGGTAGACCCGATGTACCCGATCGGGGCATCAAACCAGACGTACCAGTAGTTCCCCGGACTGTCGGGGATCTCAAAACCAAAGTACGGGGCAGGTCGCGAGACGTCCCAGTTCCGTAAAGGTTCGCCGAGAAAGTGTCCCTTCAGGTAATTCGCAACTTCGTCCTGCAGATGATCACCGGATTGAGTCCATTCCGTCAGCCAGTCTCGCAGTTGCTCAATCTCGACAAACAGGTGTTTGGCGGTACGCAGTTCAGGCGTGGCTCCTGAGAGCGTGCTGACGGGGTTGATGAGATCGGCAGGACTGTACGTCGATCCGCATTTCTCACAGTTGTCGCCATATTGATCGGGGGCGTGACATTTCGGACACGTTCCCTTTACGAACCTGTCGGCGAGAAAGGTCTTCTCGACAGGGTCGAAGAGTTGGGACACGTCTTTTTCCACAATGAGCCCAGCAGACCGCAGCGCGGCCCAGACCTCGTGGCAAATCTTTCGCGTCGCGTCGCTATGCGTGCTGCCGTAATTGTCGAAAGCAATTCCAAACCCTGTGAAATCTCTCAGATGCGATTCACGCATATCAGCAATGAGCGCAGCTTCGCTACGGCCTTCCTGTCGGGCACGGATCATGATCGCGGTGCCGTGCGTGTCATCAGCGCAAATGTAGATGCACCGGTGGCCGCGCAGCTTCTGGAAGCGAACCCAGATGTCTGTCTGGATGTACTCAACGAGATGGCCCAAGTGGATGTGGCCATTGGCGTAGGGCAATGCCGAAGTCACAAGCATGCGACGTGATGTCATGCAATGTCCGTTTGAGGAATTTTGATTTGTCAGAGCCGAATCAGTATTCTATGACAAGCTATTCTAATTTCAGATTCGAACAACGGGTAGAGACCTGACTGTTTCCGTTTGATATCCTTCGTTTCCCTGAAACCCGAAGCGAATTCAAGGGGACGTTCGGGGGGGCTGCAGTCATGAGCCGGGATGCCGACGGGAATCTCGGTGCCAGCGATCGGCATCCCGGCGACGGATTGAAATATTGATGTGAAAGGTGTCGAAGGATGCGAGGGCCTGGTTACAAAACCGCAGGAGATGTCAGAAGAACCTGGCGATGCTCGCAGTGTGGACGCGAACGCAAGCTCGGAGGCGAGATCACGTCGCTTCAGTGTGACTGCCAACCCGATCGCTGGATGCAGATCGTGTCGGAACGGATCCAGACACCTCGTCCACTCCAGCGCCCCAGCGATGTCGAGCGACGTCCGATTGATTTCGGAATCGAACCAACTCCACCTCAGCCAACGCGGCCTGCCGCCACGATCATTAAGCCGGCAATCGCGCGCGACCAGGAGCCTGAGATCAAGGCAGCCGGCGCTAAACCAGAGAGTGAACTGGTTGCTCCCCCTGCCCCGGTCCCTGAAGAGATTCCCGTAGAGCCTGCTGAGGAGGAATGGGGCGAAGGAATTCTGTAGCAGGTTGCGAAGTTGCCTCACGGCTGTTTCAACGCAGGTTTTCTGTTCAGTCCCATGGCTTCGAGCCCGTACGCAATTGGAATTCGGATGCACGTGTCGTCCCACTAAGTCACGGCTCGGGCTGTCTCAACGAGCTAAAGAGTATGCGAGCCGGAGCGAGCCCGCATACGAGCGCTGCTGGTCCATACCTGGAGAAACTCAAGCGGGTTACTGCCAAACTGAGATCCGCTGGCAGGATCACACGAGAATCGGTAGTAACTCGTCGTGAATTCCAGAACCGTTTGTCGCGAGCAGGTTCGGCTGTTCGAGCTGGAACGGGGATCCATCAATCTTGGAAACACGTCCGCCCGCTTCTTCCACCAGCAGAATTCCCGCAGCCATATCCCATGGCTTCAGGCTGGTGGACCAGAATCCTTCGAGTCGTCCCGCGGCGATATAGGCGAGGTTGAGTGCCGCAGACCCGGTTCTTTGTACGGACTGAGCGTGGGGGAGCACATTGAGAAAGCGGCGGACGGCATCCTCGGATCCGGTCGTTGCGACGGGCAGGCTGGCAATGAGGAGCGCTTGTGACAACTCCGTCACCCCCGAACACCGTAGCGGACGTCGGTTCAGACTGGCCCCTTCCCCTCTGACCGCCAGAAACATCTCATCGTGCACAGGATCGAACACGGCGCCGACAATCACTTCGCCGCGGCATTCCAGACCGATCGAGACGCAGTAATACGGAAAGCCATGAACGTAATTGGTTGTTCCGTCGAGGGGATCGATGACCCACCGATACGGAGAGTCGGTGTCGGTCACCGACAGCCCTTCTTCGCCACAGAAGGCATGCTGCGGGTACCGTCCCCGAATAAAATCGAAGATCGCCGCTTGCGCAGCTTCATCCGCCTCGGTCACCAGATTCGATCGACTTTTCTCTCGAACAGTGAACTTTGAAGACCAGGCCCTCAAAACATGGCCCGCGCGTCGTGCGGCTTCTTCTGCGGTTTGGACGTACTCGAGCATGAATCCTCCGTAATTGGGTTTTCCGTTCAATTTGCTGGCAACAAGTAAAAAAAGAAAGGGCTCGCACTGAGTATTCAGTACGAACCCTTTGAATTTCAGTCATTCCTGCGATGCGGAAATTACTGAGCTGGAGCTGGAGCTTCAGCTGGCTTCGGAGCGTCGGCTGGCTTTGGAGCTTCAGCTGGAGGAGCTGGAGCGTTCTGGACAGGAGCGGCGTACGAAGGTGAACCGGTCGAGATGACGGTTGCTGGAGCAGCGCTGCAACCACCTGGGCAGCCGCCCGAAACAACGGTGGTGGAGCTGCAGCCGTTGCTGCAGGTTGGAACAGCGCTAACGGTTGAGCAGCTGTTGCAGGTTGCAACTGGAGCGGCACAGCTTACTGCTGGTGCTGCGCAGGTCGGTGCTGGACAGCAACGAGCTCGGTGATGGTGAACTCGGGCAGGACGGCATGCGTTGCGGCAGCCACGGCCGGCTTCGACCGAAGAAACAGCTGAAAAAACAACAGCAACTGCGGCCAACAGACCAAGGGCACGACTCATAAGTAAACTCCTTCAAAGCGATCACGGGTGCTGAACCTGGAGAAGCCGACCTTCGGCCCCTCCAATCCTTCCCTCGCAGTTCTGAGAAGAACTGTCGCCGAGAGACAATTTTCAAAATGTCAGATTGGGGAGAATTGTCTGATTGTCCCGTCTGGGTGGTATGCAGAATATCAGGGAGATACCGCTTGTCAAACGATAGTGGCGGTTTTGTTTTACTGACTTTGCGAATTGTGGAGTGCTTCACGCAGCGGTTTCAGCATCTGTCCCATGGTGGACCAGCGCTCATTGGGCCGCGCGGCGAGACCTTTCATGATGGTTTCCGCGACCAGAGGGTCGATACTCGGGACCAGTTTCTGAAGTTCTTTGGGGGGCAGGTTAATGTGCTGCACGACAGCTTCGAGCGTTTCTCCACCCGGCCACGGAAGCTCTTTCGTATACATCTCAAAGCAGGTCACCGCATACGCAAAGATGTCGATGCGCTGGTCGGTTTTCTGACGCTTGATGAGTTCAGGAGCCATGTAGGTTGCCGTTCCAGTACGGTTTCCTGGCGCCTGATACTCCGCGGTATTGGGGACGACGAGGCCAAAATCGATCAGCTTCGTGTTGAGCGACTGATCGACGATGATGTTGCGCGGACAGATATACCGATGAATCCAGTTTTGTCGGTGAAAGTGTTCGATGGCCTCGCCAAGTTCCACGATGAATTTCAACCGATTCTTCTTCATGACGTCGTTCTGAACGTCAATCAGATAGCTCAACGACATTCCTTCGATGAATTCCATCACGAGGAACTGTTCATTGTTCGTCGTGATTCCATGTTCGAAGGTTTTGACGATGTGGGGATGCTGCAATGTGATTGCAACCTCCCCTTCCGTCGGCTTCTTACTCTTCATTTGAGAGAAGCGGGATTCCAGTCGCTTGGTTTTCTCGATGTCGAGCACCTTCAATGCGACCGTCTTCTCTGTACGGCGGTCGGTCGCACGCCAGACTTTCGACATGCTTCCCTGACCGACGCGACTGATCAGTTGAAAGCGCGACCCGATGTCGACTTTGTTCACCTTGGGCTTGCGTTTGAGCAGCGCTTTGAGGAATTGCAACATGGGTTTCCTTGCTCCAATTTCAGCTCGCAGGTGAACAACGCGACCGAACTACACACCACAGTAATCAATGATACGAGAGATCTCTGTACGCAG
>NZ_DASWWZ010000487.1:0-4014 GCF_036405755.1 Schlesneria sp. | reverse complement strand
CGCCGCGCTCGACCAGGCGCCGTGCCAGCAGACAGTTATTGGCGAAGGAGTGTTTCCCCGGTTCCGCCCCATACCGCTCCAGGGTCTCTTTCGTCTCTCCGGAAAGATCCATCAAATCAGGGGCACTGGTTTGCATGCGATACGCCATCTCATACGAGGCAATGCGTGTGGCGATTTCCGAATCCTGCGTAAACTCGTGGCGAATTCCGTTGAGATCGTTCACCGCACTAATGAAATCGCGCTGCTGAACGGAACTCATTCCGGGCGGATTGCCCAGATTCAAGATCGGCTCTTTCCCGGAGCGCAGGGGAACGCCCTGGTACTTGGTGGGAAGGAATCCGCTGGACCACAGGGGAGCCCCGCCGCGAGGTCCGCGAGGTCCCGACTGTAACACCATGAAGCCCGGAAGATTTTGCGATTCGCTTCCGATTCCGTAGGTCACCCACGCACCCATGCTGGGTCGGCCCATGAACTGGGGCGATCCCGTGTTCATGAAGAGCTTTGCGGGGCCATGATTAAAGACGTCCGTCGACATTGAGCGGACGATGCAAATATCGTCTGAGACGGTCGCGAGATGGGGAAGGCAATCACTGATGACGGCCCCTGACTCTCCATATCGACCGAATTTGCGATCGGTCCCCAAGAGTGCCGCGTCTGGCTTGATGAAGGCAAATCGCTTCCCTTTGACGTATGACTCGGGAATGACCTGCCCATTGAGCTCCTGCAATTTGGGCTTGGGATCAAACAGTTCTAGCTGACTGGGACCCCCTGCCATAAACAGGAAAATGACGGACTTTGCTTTTGCCGGGTGATGTCGATCGCGACCGCCATATCCCGATGGTTGGGGCTCTGCAGAGGCTTCGCGACCAGAGCCCATCAAACCACTCAGTGCCATCCCCCCCAGTCCCACCCGACAGTCTCGAAAGAAGTGACGGCGAGTCGATTCTCGCAGCAGCAGTTCTTCGAAGTGCATTGCGTCCGCCATCTGGATTTCTCCTCAACTCGTCATGCGGGATCACGGGAAATGTTATAATACGTTATTCAGCCCACAATTCACGACACTTCTGGAAGAAAAATCATGACGACTCAAAGTGCAGAACAACTCCGAGCAAAACGCTGCCTGCCGTGCGAAGGAGGCGTTCCCAAGCTGACAAACGTTGAAGCGCAAGCACAACTCACCCGGCTCTCGGGCTGGTCGCTCACGGCCGACGGCAAACGAATTCGCAAGGCCTGGACCGTGAAGAACTTTCTGGCGGGCATGCGCTTCTTCAACAAGGTTGCAGAGATCGCAGAAGCAGAAGGGCATCATCCCGATCTGCATATTGCCGGTTATCGGAATGTGACCATCGAGATCTGGACTCACGCCATCGACGGCCTGTCAGAGAACGATTTTATTCTGGCAGCAAAGATTGACGAGTTGCCTGTCGAACTTAAGTCCTGACGACTCACACTGCTGGTGATGCCGGAACCGGAACTCACATGGAATCATCCATTCAGAAAACCCATCCGATCGCGTTTGTAAACTGGCACCGCGGCACATTGTTTCCGTGTCCGTCAGTTCTGTGAAAGCATCTTCATCACTTGCGATGAGGATAATTGGAGGGGGACCAGCCCATAACCCGTTTGAAGATGGAGGAAAATACGAAGGGGTTCTTGTAGCCAACGCGAACGGCGATGGATTCGACCGTAGAACTTCGTTCTGACAGCAACTCCGCCGCTTTCCGCATTCGCAACCAGATCAGTTGTTGCCGCGGAGTGCGACCGAGTTCCCTGAGGCACAGACGCTGTAGTTGCTTCTCGCTGAGATGCACGATTTCTGCCATCTGTGTGACGGTCCACGATTGGTCCAGTGATGCTGCGACCTGTTCCCAGAGTTGCCAGATTCGGGCGTCCAGTCGCGTTGGAACTGCAAACCGCAGAACGTAGTGGTTCACCAGATCGATCCATCGTCCAACGACAGTCTGATCCGAGGGTGGAGTGTTGCTATCCGATAAGGTAATGCTCTGTCGCGACAGGCACTCGTGATAGAGTCCCAGAATCGCCAGACGCAACCCTTCCGGATCGAACTCGGTCAAGACGGGTGAGTGTGCCGAGATCAATGGCTGTTGACCGGCACGTTCCTGATAACGAACCCAGCAAAAGTCCCACACTCGGCCTGGTGTCGTGTGAAACGCCTGAAGCGTGCCAGGTGGCAGCAGTACTGCCTGCCCCGGCCCGCAATCCGTCCAACGACCGTCGACGAGAACTCGACCTTCCCCGCCAAAACAGGCAAGGAAATAACTTCCGGACAACCGTGTCCTCACGATTTGAAACGGAGAAGCCATTTTGGCCACGGCTAAATGTCGGATTCGATATCGCTGCAGCTCAGGACATATGGGCGATTCTGACAGCCATTCCCGAGAATCGTCGGTATCTGCCCGAACGACGTAAACCAAGGCACCCGCAGGCCGAATGTCGGTTTCCGATAGCTTTTGGTCGGATCGACTCATGGCGATTTGACTTGAAAACGGTATGATAGAGCGTCGACCAATGTCGATGCGATTCGAGCGCAAATGAGACAGAAAGCGGAAGGATGAACGTGGTTTGCAAACGACAATTACAGTGGCTGATGGCTGTCATCCTGATCAGCAGCATCTTTGTTGCTCCCTCTGGACTATTCGCGCAATCGCCTGACCGAATCGATTTCGGACGCCAGATTCAGCCGATTCTGGCAAAACGGTGCTTCGCTTGCCATGGACCGGATACTGCCGAGGCGGACCTGAGACTAAACGACAAACACGCGGTCTTCAAAAAGTTGCCTTCTGGAGCTCAGCCGATCGTCGCTGGACAGCCGGACGAGAGTGAAATTCTTCGGAGAATCACTGCCACGGATGATTCGCTCCGCATGCCCCCCGAAGGTCCACCGCTGACTGTCGAACAGATTGAACTGCTGACCGCCTGGATCGCCCAAGGTGCTGACTGGAAAGAGCACTGGGCCTTTCTTCCCCTGCAGTCGACGCCCCCTCCCGAAGTGAAAAACTCGGAATGGGTCAAGAACCCGATTGATGCGTTCATACTCCATAAACTCGAGCAGGCAGGACTGAAGCCCGCTCCGGAAGCCGAAAAATTCGCGATGATCCGTCGTTTGACATACGACTTGACCGGGCTTCCTCCAACGGGAGAAGAAATTCAGTCATTCATTTCAGACAAGTCCGCGAACGCCTACGAAAAGCTCGTCGATCGACTGCTCGCATCAGAGCGTTATGGCGAGCACTGGGCCAGGCACTGGCTGGATGTCGTCCGCTATGCCGACACCAACAGCTTCGAGCGAGACGGGCCCAAGCCCAATGCCTGGCGTTATCGCGACTACGTCATTCGCGCATTCAATAGCGATAAACCATACGACCAGTTCGTACGTGAACAACTGGCGGGAGACGAGTTGCCCGACGCAGGATCCGATGGCTTGATCGCTACGGGTTTCTACCGGCTCGGCCAATGGGACGACGAACCGGCCGATCGACTTCTGGCAGTCTTCGATGGATTCGATGACATCATCACCACGACCGCGCAAGGCTTCCTTGGCTTGACGGTGAACTGCGCTCGCTGTCACGACCACAAGATCGACCCGATTCCGCAGCAGGACTATTACAGCTTCCTCTCGTTCTTCCAGGGGATCACGCCCAACGGCTATCCCAATCCCAATGTCGAGCGGCCAATCTTCCGCGACGAGGCCGCAAAGCAGGATTATCTGGCAGCGGTGAAAGAGCACCAGGCTCAACTCGACCAGATCCAGGCGTCAATCACAAAGATCGAACAAGAGTTTCGGGGGAAGCTGAATTCACAGACGACTGGCCAGCAATCACCCGATCTCGACGATCTGGAGTACCGCTTTTACCGTGACACGTGGGACAAATTGCCCGACTTTGATTTGCTGAAACCTGAAACGACTGGCAAGCTGGAGCAGGGCTTCTTCGACATTACGCCAGCGTCACGTGAATTCTCGTTCGGATTCGTGTTTAAAGGGATTTTGAAGGT
>NZ_DASWWZ010000486.1:0-3970 GCF_036405755.1 Schlesneria sp. | reverse complement strand
TTCAGTGGTATATCCGAACGACTGCATGTGCTGCAGCAGTTCATCGCCCACCATCCGCTGCGGCGGTTCTGCCACGGGAAGTTCGTTCAGCAGAAGTCGCTGCTGACGGAGCCATTCGTTGTAAGGACGCCGGTTCGAGTAGTCCTTCTTCAGTTCTTCGTCAGGGATCAGTCGCCCCTGCTTGAAATCGACCAGAAACATCTTGCCAGGCTGCAGACGTCCTTTTGTCTTGACATTCGCGGGGTCGATATCGAGCACACCGACTTCGCTGGCCATGATCACGCGATCATCATGCGTAACGTAGAAGCGGCTGGGACGCAGACCGTTCCGGTCGAGAGTCGCGCCAATGACGTTACCGTCGGTGAACGAAATCGACGCAGGACCGTCCCACGGCTCCTGCAGGGCCGAGTGGTACTCGTAGAAGGCCCGCTTGTCTTCGGGCATCGTGTCATGATTCTGCCAGGCTTCCGGCACCATCATCATCACGGCTTCGGGGAGCGTCCGTCCTGCCATGACCAGCATTTCGAGCGCATTGTCGAAGTTACCCGAGTCCGAGCAGTGAGGCTCGATCAGTGGGAAAAGCTTCTGCAGGTCGTCGCCAAACAGCGCACTCTGCATCATCCCCTGACGGGCAAACATCCAGTTTCCGTTGCCGCGAACGGTGTTGATCTCGCCGTTGTGAGCAATGTAACGCTGAGGATGTGCACGATCCCAGCTTGGGAAGGTATTCGTCGAGAAACGGCTGTGAACCATCGCCAGGTGCGAAACGAAGTCCGCATCCTGCAGGTCAACGAAGAACGGAGCGACCTGCTCGGGGGTCAACATTCCCTTGTAGATCATGATGCGGGACGAAAGGGAACAGGCGTAGAATTGCAGTGCCTGCTCGAGGTTGCCTTCCCGGATCGCGTGGCTGGCTCGCTTGCGGATGACGAAGAGCTGTCGTTCGAACGCATCCTGGTCCAGACCGGGAGCCGACGCCACGAACAATTGCTCGAAGTGCGGCATGGCCGCGCGAGCGGATGGGCCGATGTCTGCCCCATCCGGGTCAACGGGGACGTGACGCCACCCGATCAGCGTCTGACCCTGTTCGGCAATCAGCTGCTCAACGGTCGCTTTGGCCGACTTCCGTTGATCGGCATCCGTTGGCAGGAAGATCAGACCGACACCGTAAGAGCCGAATGCAGGAAGAGCCTTCTGCAGATCGCGCTGAACAGACTTGACGAAGAAGTCATGTGGGATGGAGGTCAGAATACCGGCGCCGTCACCCGTGTTCGTCTCGCAGCCGCATGCTCCACGATGGGACATGTGCTTGAGCATCCGCAATGCGTCGTCAACGATCTGGCGGGACTGCTGGCCTTTAATGTGGGCCACAAAACCAACACCGCACGAATCATGTTCGTTCGCAGGATCGTAAAGTCCATATGCCTTTGGTGTACCGTCCGAATTGAACAGTTCTGGCTGACGTTGAAAGAGAGTCTCGGTCATTTCGATGTTTTCTAACGGGGTAGCGTTGAAGATGACGTAATCTTGTTCAGGTCGACTGAACGGTTGGAGTCGGAATTCAACTTGGTTTCATTTGATAGCGAGAAAGTCTCTGGATCCTGATGCAGTAATTCCAGAAATCGAGTGATGGCCGTCGTGAAGGGTTTTGACCGGCGGTAAACAATGTCCAGCCGGCGAACCCAGTCGACGTTTTCGATTTCGATGGCGACCAGTGAGCCAAATTCGATTTCGCGACGTACTGTCGGAATCGGTAACAGTCCCAATCCGGACCCGACTTCGACCGCACGCTTGATGTTTTCAATATTGTCAAATGCATGTACCAGGTTTACCGAGACCTTGGCCTGTTTCAGCCAGCGGTCAATTTCATGTCGAATTCGAAGTTCTGACGTGAATCCAACCAGCGATTCTCCATCCAGTTCTGCGGCCTGAATGCTGGTCCGCTTGGCCAGCCGATGTTGCGGCGCAACGACTGCAACAATCTTCTGGTCCTGCCAGGTTTCATAAATCAAATCAGCCCGTCGCTGGGCAAACGACATCAATCCCAGGTCGACAGTTTCATTCAGAACGCTGTCAAGAACCTGTTCAGGATGCAGATATTGCAGATCCAGAGCCGCGTCGGGGTAAAGCCGCTCGAACTCTTTCACATAGCAATCCATCTGCAGCAACCCGACCGAATAGATGGATGCGACTCGAACAGTCCCAACCACCTTGTCACGCTGCTGAAGGATTCGATCTTCCAGGCGCCGGTAACCGTCAAGCAGTTGCCGGCACCCATCAAAATAAATCCTTCCTTCAGGAGTCAACTGAAGCGGCCGAATGGAGCGATTCAGCAGGTCGCACCCCAGTCGTTCTTCCAGCGCTTTAACTGTTTCGCTGGCGGCAGGTTGTGAAATTCCATGAACCTTCGCGGCTTTGGAAAAACTTCCCAGGTTAGCCACTTCGCAGAAGAGTTCGAGGTCACGGAGGTTCATACACCGGCTACACAGTATCAGTGCGGGAAATAAGCCACTTCAGTAAGTATCGGATTTAGCGATGCGAAATGTTATCCATGGGTGACATTAATCGTCAAACGATTTGCGGTTTTTTTTCCCGGTCGGCAGGGGATTTCTCGCTCAAGTGCTGATCAAATTCACCGTCAGTCCCCCTCTGGGCGCGGATCTCACCCGCGTCCCGCTGTGAGGGAGGGATGAGTCTGAACGGGGCCTTCCCCTCGCGGGGTAGTCGACAGGCGACGGTAGACTAGGCAGGCGAATTTCGCCGGATTCCGGTACCCGGTTGAGGCGTCAGGAGCCCCCCTGCTCGACGAAGCGGTCGTCCCAAGATCCGTTCGGCGCACGTTGAGCACCTTGATGAGCATCTTCTTCAATCGGACTGCTGACACCGTAGTCAGAGAAAACGTTCATCCCTGTTTGCGGGGGAATCTTTGCTGCCTGCCGGGCGTTTTCGTCCTGCAGCCATTTCGGCATTGATTCTCGTAAGATCCCGGTCAATTCACCCTGGGGGGATTCGAGCGGCTCTTCCCGTATTTCCGATGGTGCCGATTGTTCCTGGCCGGGCAAATGCCAGAACCACTGATTGCTTTCCCTAATCGCCCGGCAACCCAGAATCTTGAAGGCCCGCCGGAGTGTGGAATAGCTGATGTCGTAGTAACCGGCGTTGCAGCGGATCCAGATCGACGATGCACGGCCCGGCGTCAACTGGTCCTTCAACCAGCGTGTGACACGCTGGATCTCGTAGACTTCCTCACGCACAAGGGGATTTTTCTGTTTCAATATTGCTTCCCGAAAGTAATCGTCACTCGAGAGCGCGATCGGTTCCGGCGACCAGTTCAACGATCCCTGCTCGATCGTAAACGACAGGGCAGGTTGCATCGCCGAAAGGTTCAGTTTGACAGGAAGCAGCAGTCGCTGGTTCCTGTCTTCCAGGTCGGGGGCGACCGTCAGTACAGCGCGTGCCGAGTTGACGAGTTCCTGATGCAGGACAGTGTTACTTCGCCCCCCTGCTTTGAGCGATGCGCTGGAAACGACCAGGATCGCCGCGCCGGACCGTGCCGCCAGATCGACCAACTTGGTCACGGTGTGGGCCCGGTCCCGTTTTTTGTCCTGCGGGCTCAGGAAGCGGTCGATCGGATCGACCACGACCAGTCCAATCTGTTCACCCTGGCAGTTCAGTTGTGCGATGGCACGCTCAAGCTTTTGGAAATCTCGCTTCAGTCGAAACAGACGTTCGTCGTCCTGTTCCTGCGACCCCTTCGCCCTGCAATCGGGATCAAGCGGGGCTTCCGCAGCCGTTTTCTCGATCTCGTGTCCGATGTGATCATCCTGCGTGGCAGGAATCGAGAGCGGCGCTGGAGAAACGACGGGTTGTCTCTCGCTGCTTGATTCACTCTCCGTTCTCAATACGAAGGTGCGCGAGACGTCGCCCCCTGCGGCCAGCAGACGAGGCAGCACGGTGTCCTCAGCGGCAT
>NZ_DASWWZ010000485.1:0-5563 GCF_036405755.1 Schlesneria sp. | reverse complement strand
GAAGTTGCCCGACGGTACCGTCGCGTCTCAACCGGGTGAACCTTCGCTGCAGGAACCGGGATTGTACGAGGCGACCTTCGCCGCAAGGCTCGCAGGCCGGTATCGAGCGGAAGTCGAAGTCATTGACCAGGAGGGGGAACGGCTGGCGCGAGCGGAAACGGGGTGGGCCGTTGACCCGTCGGCCGACGAATTCGCACAAGTCACACCCAATGTCGCATTTTTGAAGCGAATCGCCGAACGGACGTCGGGTGAAGTCGTCCCTCTGGATGGACTTGAACGGTTCGTGGCATCGCTGGCGGGCCGTAAGGCACCGCTGACGGAAGCCTACACGATCCCCTTATGGCACCAGCCCTGGATGCTGGGGCTGATCGTCGCCTGTTTGTGTGCGGAATGGGGGCTGCGACGATGGAAAGGACTGCCCTGATGGAGAACTCATTCGGTCATATCGTCTCAATTGTGAAGACAACCGCGGCAAGGTTGCTCCCATTCCAATGGCTGCTCATGATCGCCCACGTTCGGTCGTCAGCGTACCGTATGGATTTCTGCACTGCGGCCCTGACGGGAATGTTGTTCCTGACGCTGTCGACAACGGAAAAAGTGTGGGCGCAATCGACTGAGAACGTCCAGCCACACTCTCCTCCACAGTCTCTGATTGTCGTGATCGGTGCCTCTGGAACACCTCAGTTCGAGATCTCGTTCTACCAGTGGTCTGAACGCTGGGTGGCTGCTGCCAGGGAAACGGGGGTCTCGGTGACCGTGATCGGCCGGCATCGAGGGGAAGTGGCGAATGAGGTCTCCGACTACGACCGCCTTCGCGATGCGATCCAGAAAGAGAACAATGATTCACAGAGCGAACTGTGGATTGTCCTGATTGGCCACGGAACGTTTGATCGACGCGCGGCAAAGTTCAACTTGCGTGGGCCGGATCTTTCGGCGGATGAACTGAATGAGTGGCTGAAACCGATTCGCCGACCCATTGCGATCATCAACTGTGCCTCCGCCAGCGGTGCATTCATTCCCGTCTTGGCCAGCCCTAATCGAATAGTTTTGGCGGCCACGAAATCGGGAACCGAGGTGAATTTTTCCCGCTTCGGTGATTACATGTCGCAAGCCATCGCAGATCCCGCGGCGGACCTCGACAAAGACAATCAAACCTCTCTGTGGGAGGCATTTCTGATGGCGTCTCGACGGACGGCCGAGTATTACGATTCGGACGGACGGATTGCGACCGAACATGCGTTGCTCGACGACAACGGAGACGGCAACGGCGTGCGTGCAGACCAGTTCCGTGGTCTGAGCGCGATCGTAAAACCCAGCGAAGCACCGCCGCAGGACGGACGACGGGCCCACCAGTGGCACCTTGTCCCCAATTCGCTTGATTCCGCGTTGCCTCCGGAAGTGAAGGCGGAGCGGAACAGACTTGAGCTGGCGGTTGAGCAACTCAGGGACCGGAAGGGCGACTTGCCCCGGGATGACTACCTCGCGGAACTCGAACGACTGTTGGTGGAACTGGCCGAACTGAATGAGCGACAAGACCGATCAGCACCGTAACAAATTGATAGTGTCAGCCAGCACGGGCCGAGTTCAACGTTTGCAAGTTCAGAATCTTTAGCGGGATCCCCACCCGAGAATTCGAGCACGAATCGATTTCGGCTTCAGGGATTCAATTTCACGTCGCCGATCGTTGCTGCGTCGAACGGATGCCGACTCTTCTGGACTGGATTCCTCAGTGTTGGAAACGACGCGAATCGCCGAACGTCGTCGGTCAGTCGAGGGGGCGGGGATGGGAGCGTCGTCATCGTCTTTGGTATCGGGTTCGGGCGGAACGTCGTCGACACTTTCCTCCAGCGTGGGCAACGGGATCTTGTCGTAGTCGATCGCCGGGGGCTTGTCCCGAAGATCCTTTGGCCGTTTCAAATCGAACTTTTCTTCGGCGGGCTTTTCTGACATGGGGTAACGTTCACCGTTCTCGCCTGGGCGAGTCTCCGCCGCATAGCATGAATCGACGAAGAAGCGTCCCAGCGGGCCGATCGAGCCGTAGCGTTCTTCGTAGAACGTAACACCGTGGGTTTCCAGAATGGTTCCACTCTGCCGTTCCAGTGTGGCTAGCGTCGTGTTGTAGTTCGCGAGCGAATTGGCTTCGTTGGAAATCGCGTTCCCCCAGTCCGTCACCGCTTGCAGGACGTTGATCAGAATTCCGTTTCCGGTTCGGTACTTGGCGAGTTGATAATCGAGGTTCGTCTTGGCCGCTTCACGAACCTCGCGGTAGGCGAGATAGAGTTCGTAGTACTGGTCGAGACTTCGGATGTTCGTTGCCAGAATATGAGCCGCGTTATGCAGGCCCTGGTGAAGATTAATCCGGTCGCGGGCAATGATCAGTTCCCGCTGCCGCAGAGTGGCGCGGGCCTGACGCAGGCCCAGCGGAACAGAAAAATTGACCCCAAGGGTCCAGTCGGTATGCTCCCCGGCCCCCGTCCGAATCGGAGGTCCGGCGGGCGTGGTTCCTTCCAGCCCGTTCCAGCGGTACAGGGCAACTCCGTCTAACTGAGGCAACGCCGAGTTCCTGGCGAGAATAATCTGCTGCTCGTCTGCTTCGATGATGAGTTTCATCTCAACCAGGTCAGGCCTTCTCTCGGCGGCAATCTCGAGAAGTTTCGACCAGTCAGGATGAAATCGCTCGTCCGTGGGGGGCGTGTGCGGAATGAGCTGCTTGCCATCCGACGGAGGCATCCCGATGAGGTTTCGCAATGCATCTTCGCGTTGAATCATGTTGGCGCGCGATGTGACCAGGTTGGCTCGCGTGTTCGCCAGTGTCACCTGCACCTGAGACAAGTCGGCTCGATTAACGATGCCCAGCTTCATCTGAGTCTTGATGTAGCGCACCGTCTCTTCCAGTTGTTCGATCTGTTGTTCCTTCGACCAGACGTCGGTTCGGGCGGCGACCAGGGTCCAGTACCCTTCGATGACACCGCGAACCATCTCCTGAACGGAATCTTTCAGAACGAAGAAGGAGAGCTCGGTGTTGATTCGCGAGATGACAATCGGAGCCATGTTGGCCTGGATGCCTGCCCCCCGAAGCAATGGCTGCGTGTAGCTGAGGACCGTATTGGTATCCGCTTGCGGATTAAGCGGGCTGAATTGAGGCCGAAATCGGCGATCATTGACGTTCCAGCCGATTCCTGCAGTTCCCCCCAACGCATTCAGTTTGGTGAGGTTCGTCGAATTGGCGAATCCATCCGTGATGTAGCCGTTCAGCAGCGTCTGTGTCGGATCGACAGGGTCGAAAACGGCCTGAGGATTTTCCAGATGAGTAAACGCACTCTCGGAGGAGAGGACGGGATCGAACCGGGCGTTGTTCTGGTCGATCGTGGTGTTGGTGATGGCGGCGTCGTAAATCGTCTGGCCGCTCGATGTTGCCGTGGCGCCTGTCAGAATGCGCACAACATCCGTTCGGTTTAAGGAAAACCGAATAACGTCATCCAGTGAAATGGGACAGGGTTCCAGCTCTTCTGTCGTGGAGACAGTCGGCGGGGGAGGGGAATCGTAGATGCGATATTTGGCAAGCTGGGAAGGATCTCGCACCTGGACCGACCGTTGTCCCGGCATGATTGTCGGAAAAAGGTGCTGCGCCGTGGCAGACTTTGCGGATAAGGCAAAGCTCGACGCCACGACTGCGATCAGCCAGTATCGATGATTGGACTGCATACCGAAGCACTCGCATCAAACGACGAAATCTCTGGTAGTTCATCGTCTGCCGAAGAGGCGCGAAGCGAGGGTTATTCATCAAGTCCGGACTGTAACAGTTGTAACGCCTGGCGAAAGTCTGTCGTGTCGCAAACGATGCCGCCATCGCGCAGCACGACGACCCGTTTGGCATTTTTTGCCACATTGGCGTCGTGGGTCACGAGAATGACGGTGATTCCCGCAGTTTCGTTCAGCTCACGGAACAGAGTTATGACTTCGCGGCTGGTTTTGGAGTCGAGGTTCCCGGTAGGCTCGTCCCCCATCAGGATCGCAGGCTCGTTCACCAGAGCACGAGCGATCGCCACCCGCTGCTGCTGTCCTCCGGAAAGCTGGCTCGGGTGATGGTCCAGACGACTGGCCAGTCCGACCAGCGACAATTTCTCAATGGCGCGACGATGCCGTTCGGCGGCCGAGAATCCTTTCGCGTACAGGAGCGGCAGTTCAACGTTTTCCAGCGCCGAGGTACGATTGAGCAGGTTGAAGTTCTGGAAAACGAACCCAATCCGCTGATTCCGAATTCGCGCCCGGTCATCATTGGACATCGTGGCGATCTCTTCCCCTGCCAGCTTGTAACTCCCCGAGGTAGGCCGATCGAGACACCCCAGGGTGTTCATGAGAGTACTTTTGCCCGACCCGGACGGCCCGATCAACGCGACATACTCTCCCTGCTCAATCGTAAGCTGCGCATCCTTCAACGCATGAACCTGGACTTCACCCAGGTTATAGACCTTGCAGACATCCCGAATCTCAATCAAAGCCACGTCAAAAACCTTTGATTCGTTCTGAGCCCAAGCCCACAGAGTTTAAAGAGTATCAAGCTGCACAAAGTCAGGAGTGCCAGGTGCGCAGGGGACGGTGTAAACGATATTGGAATCGACGAATCTCATGAACCAGTCGCCGAGAAATTGACACATCCACGTGAGTGTCCATACGCCAACGCCCGCCGACGGAACTGCCATTCCACCGCAAAGCCACCCAACCGGTCAACTCACGCAGCCTGACGGATGCGGGAAAGGCTGGTGACGTGCGATTCGATTTGTGATCGGAAGCCGTCGTCTGATTCTCGAAAACCGACTCAGAGCGTGGGGTCGCTCCAGCCGTCGTCGATGGCGTAGGCTTCGACTTCGAAGGGGTTGTCGAGGTAGGCGTTGCCGCCCCGCCATTGGATCCAGCAACTGGCCATGATGTAGGCAGGAATGAAGAACGGCCCCCAGCGTTCGTACTGATGGACGTGGACACGTTCGTGGCGGCGAGTACGGTACAGGGTTTCTTTGTCACAACCGAGAACGACGTGACCCAGGGTGATCGCCGCGATGGGACCGCAGATCCAGAACGGCCGCTTGAGTAGCGCCGTCAGGCGACCCCCGTAAGCTTCGAGCACTCCGTCCACAAATTGAACTTTGCCCCCCGTAGCCAGCGCATAAGGAACAAACAGCAGTCCCACAAAGCTGCCGGGAAGCGCCCAGACATACAGAAATGGTGACCACCATCGCCTCACAGAAAAATCCCTTCGCTTTCGCTGATTAGAATGATCAGGCCCCACCGGGAGTCGAAGTCAATACGATAAGGACTCTTCAGCCGCGACACCATCGTTTTCAAGGCCATAGATCGCGGGGAAGATGGGGATGGAACTCGGCGGGCAGAAGGCTGGGTGGCACTTCTGGTTTGAGTTCAAATTGATTCGTTTGAAAACGGATCAATTTTATGGTTTGTGCGCCTGGCATGTTGTGTTTCTCGGAGATGGAAGTTCTCTACGGGCCGTGATGACCGGAACCGTGAGCTGTAGGACAGGGTGCCCGCCGCGAGGCGGGATCTGAAG
>NZ_DASWWZ010000484.1:0-2926 GCF_036405755.1 Schlesneria sp. | reverse complement strand
CTCAACCGACATACTCTTTCGCTGCTCAAGCAACAGCAAAACAAGAAAAGCGTCGCCATGAACCGCAGAAGATGTGGCTGGGATGATAACGTGATGCTCAAAACACTAATGGGAATCAAGAGTTAGTACGCGCTGGCCCTGTGGCTCACCCGACTTTGCCAAGTCACGGATTTTCTGAGGGCTCAGCCCCTGCCCAATATGGACCCTACAGTCGGGCCTCTCATCCAGGAACGCGACCACGGACTTAGTCGAAAAGCTGTAAGTATCACCCGCAGGTTCACCGATTATGACAGATTCCAGTTTGGGTAACTTGGCGAGCAAACTCCAACTGTGGTCTCCGAAGCGAGCCGCGCCGATTTCTAGATGCTTGAGTCGACGGCAACGGGACAGAATTTCCAGACCGCGATTCGTCGTCGCCCGTCCCCCGACCTTGATTTCCTCTAAATCAGGCAGGCCCTCAATCAATCGAAGACCCCGATCAGTCAGGGAGTAACCTAGGTCGAGCACCCGCAAGGACTGATATTTCTTGAGGACTTGTGCCGGTCCATCCAGCGTCGTCGCCACCGAGCTATTCCAAGACGTCTCTGAGTCATGAATCCAGGCTCGCACAATATGCCTCGACTCATTCTGAACTCCGATGATGCAGTCACTCCGTTTCGGGTCACTCCACAAGCTCACCAATGGTTCCGAAAGATGATAAACCCCCGCCGGTTTGGAGACATCCGGGGCCGAATGATCCCATTTGGCATTAACGCCGCGCAACTTGAGGAACAGATCCTGATCACTGTGGTGACTGAATTCGCGAACACTTCCATCGGCCAGCAGCATCTGAGTGATCTCACGCACCGGGCTACCGAAACCTTCCTCAGTGGTATTCAGCCCCAACGCCACACTTCGCCATTCGTAGGGATAGCCGAATGGCTGAAACATTCCTTTCGCATCTCCCACCAGCAGCGTGTGGGCCGTTCCATTCGTTAGATCCGAGAACGAGGTCGAACTATTGCGATAGAAGACCAGATCACTTCCCGAATAGTGATTCCGTTTCAACCCATCATCGAGCCGACCAGATCCAATCGAGGGATTGAGATACGCGTCGCCTGGGTAGCGTTGAAAATACTTAAGTTGGTCAGGATGGTCCCACGGGATGTTGATGTTCACACCGTTGTAGAAAGGGCTGGCTTCAATGTAAGGAGCAATGAATGTCGTCCACCCGTGAAATGCACGTCCTTCGGCGTTGAAGACGCCACCAGGTGGTAATATGTCGTACGTACTCGCATAGTTATGAAGCGCCAGTCCGAGCTGCTTCAAATTGTTCTTCGACTGCGTGCGACGTGCCGACTCGCGAGCCTGCTGAATAGCCGGCAGTGCCACCGCGGCCAGGAGCACGAGCATCAGCAACGAGGCGATTGCACCAATCCAGCGTCCTGCCCACATCGGATTTTGCCCTTTCACAGTGAATCTTCACGTTGGTGACCCGAATGGGGTGGCGTTAACAGACGAGCAATATCAACGGCTCCCGCCCCCCAGTCACCATCTCCCTGCCCCCATACTTTTCATGTCGAAAGGGCCGCGGCGGCAACCTCCCAACATGAGAACACGAAAAAGACGTCTTGTCTATATTTTAATTCTGAAAGAGACTTTCCCGTCGACGAAAAAGCAGCCCTGGGGGTGTCGCCCTGCATCGGCCAGGACATCAAAGACTTGGCCGATGCAGTGATCACTCAATGAATCATCACACCTTGAGAACCGCGTCCACTATGCGAATTCGGTGATTGCAAGTCGAAAGGGGGATCACTATTGTCAGCCTGAGCCGACTTGTCTCTCGAAGCAACGGGATTGCCCTGAGATTGGATCGATCCACCGGATCTGGATTTGGGGACATGCGAACAAACTCATTCACGAACTTACTGACTCTCAGCCTCGTCGCGCTACTGGCCGTCACGACGACGCCGGCGAGGAGTGCCGAGCCAACACCAATGCGATTTACCCCACCGCTGCAGTCGTACCTGGATTCGCGTGCGAGCGAGTTTGATCAGATTTCCGATGATCGAAAGGCTTTGCTCAATAAGCTGGCTCTGCATGTGCAGAAACGAATTCAAGCCGATCAACCGGCCCGGTTAACCTTCATCTGCACGCACAACTCGCGCCGCAGCCAGATCTCCCAGGTCTGGGCAGCCACCGCCGCTCGCTACTACGGCATCAAAGGGGTCAAAACCTTTTCTGGTGGAACAGAGACGACCGCCTTCAACCCCCGAGCGGTGGCGGCGATGCAGCGAACGGGCCTCGACATCCGGACAAGGAATGAGCCCCCCGCCGCTGGCGAGAAGACCAACCCACGTTATGAGATTCACTTCCCGCAGGAAGAACAGCCACTGATCTGCTTCTCCAAAGTCTACAACGAAGCCCCCAACCCGCAGAAAGACTTCTGCGCCGTGATGTGCTGCTCACACGCGGACATGAACTGCCCCGTTGTTGCGGGCTGTTCGCTCCGCGTTTCGCTTCCCTACGAAGACCCCAAGGCGTCGGATGGCCGCCCTGATGAAGGGGCGACATACGACGAGCGGTGCGAGCAGATCTGCCGTGAGATGATGTACGTCTTCTCTCAGGTCACGCGATAACGCATCATTTTGATGAAATTTTCGGTGGCTACCCCACCCCGTCAGCGGGCTTCGTGCAGCGGCGTCATGAGATTTTCTCCTGACAATTCGTCAGGTCCTTGAGGACGGCAGAGGACATTCCGCGCGAGCTCGAGAACGTGCGGCCGTGGCGATCGGAATCCTTCAACCTAGTGCTTTGTCACGATGAAATCGTCGGGTTGTGTGCCACTGCATCGGAGTCCTCGGAGACGCAGTGTCTTCTCATTTTTTGATGCTTGACAGAGCACTGCGTGACCGAGGACGGTCATGCAGTGGCACCCTAATTTTTC
>NZ_DASWWZ010000483.1:0-6464 GCF_036405755.1 Schlesneria sp. | reverse complement strand
AATGGACGCGGCCTGGCTCGCCACTGTGGCGGCTGTCGCCACGTTATGTCTGCTGTTGCTGGTTCGATCCAACTTGAAACCTCAGCTCAAGCAGATGCTCGGAGTCGTTTGGGCGGTTGGTGTGATTGGTGCGGTTATCGGACTCGACGGAATCTACCCCGGTGCGCAGCGACGCGCTGCGGTAGGAATGGTTCAACGGTTGGGGGGATCGATCACTCAGGATGAGGACGGATCGATCAACGCAGACCTCGGTGGAACCGAGTGCCACGACGCTGACCTGAAACGTCTGCTTCCGAGGCTGAAGTACTTCTCCAAAATCGGGTCGGTTGGTGTGAATAACACTTCGGTAACAGATTCGGGCCTCGATGCGATCGGCAAGACATTCCAGGGATCGCAGACCCCCGCGCGCGTCAATGTGACTGGCTCGCAGGTTACTCCAAGCGGTGTCAGGAAACTGCAACGCACTCTGGATGGCGTCGAAGTTCTCCACTGATCGGCACTGAAGGCGAATCGGCATTGAGGACGAAGATCGCCACCAAGTGAGTTTCGAGCCAGACGTCTCCCTCCCCGCAAGTGGTTTGCGATCTGCCTTTCGGAAATTGGAAGCCTCGCTTGAGGAGTGCTCTCTGAAAGATGTGAGTCTTCAAATTGAGGACGTCCCTGCGCTTCGCGTTCCCGAATTGCGAGAGCCGATCCTGGCGAATTGGGTGATATCCAGACCGCTTTTGATTCGATCTCTGACGGCGGAAATGGTACGTTGCGACATTGCTCGAAAGATCCGTAGCGGCGCGAGTCGCCATTATCTGGCGCTCGCGGAATTCATTTACTGGAAACATCGGGAACACTGAGAATGCAGCAACGAAGTGACATCTCTTACAGTCCACGGATGAGCCGTCGAGACGTTTTGCGGTGGGGCGCAATGGCGAGCAGCGCAGCTCTGCTCGGGCACTGGTCCGCTCCGCAACTGCCGGCGGCCGTGTCGTCGACCTGGCTGACGATCGAAAAGATTGAGCGAACGACACTTCATCTTCCGTTCCGTGAAATCCCTGCCCGTGCGATGGCGCGCGAGATTCCGCATTGGCAGTATCTGGAGATCTGCGAAGTCACTCTGAAGTCCGGGAAAACCGGGTTCGGTGAGACAATGCTGTTCTATACCTGGGGAACCACCAGCGATCAGGCTGTCGAACGCTGTCGGGGGAAGAATGCGGCAGAAATGATGTGGGACGATTCTCTGGGAGCCGGATTGCAGATGGCGCTCTTCGACGCCGTGGCCCGGACGCTGGAAGTCCCGTTGCATGCTCTCTTGGGTAAGAAGCACTACCCCCGGACTCCGCTTTCATGGTGGAATATCGACCTCCCCCCCGAAGACCTGGCGAGCGAATGTGCACTTGCCTACAAGTCAGGGTACATGTCTCTGAAGACTAAAGGTCGGCCCTGGTTTGATTTGTGGAAGCAGATCGAACTGTCGATCAAGGTAGTTCCTGAGTCGTTCAAGATCGACATGGATTTCAATGACACGTTGCTGACCGCGGAGCGGGCGATTCCGATTCTGAAGGAGTTTGACAGTATTCCCCAAGTCGACATCTGGGAAGGTCCGCTTCCTCAGGCGGACCTGGAGGGAAATCACCAGTTGAAAGAGGCACTCAAGGCCAAGGTCGCGCTCCACTACGGTAACCCTGATCCGTGGGACATGCTGAAGACAGACGCCTGCGACGGCTTCGTGGTGGGTGGAGGCGCATCCACGCTGATGCGAACGGGAGCGGTTTGTGCCATGTCACGAAAGCCGTTCTGGCTGCAACTGGTCGGCTCATCCGTCACTGCCGCTCACTCATTGCATTTCGGTGGCGTTCTGGAATGGGCCAAATGGCCCGCAGTGAACTGTCACCAGCTATTCGACGTATCGACACTCACGGCTCCGATCGTGGTTGAGAATGGCACTGCGATTGTCCCGGACGCCCCGGGTGTTGGCTTTGAGCTGAATCGTGACGTACTGAAGAAGTACGCTGTGACGAAGCCAGCCACGCGACCAGAGCCCCAGCGGCTGCTGGAAACAACGTGGCCAGACGGTCGGACGATGTACACGGCGAGTAACGGCACCGTGAACTACATGCTCACCCACGCCATCGCCGGACGAATGCCCTATTTCGAGAAAGGGGTTAACACCCGATTGGTTCCCGATGATGGTTCCGCCAAATGGCGAGACCTGGTCGAAAAGTCGCGAGAAAAACCTTACATGGTGAAATAGACAACCGAACGAAAAGAACCGGGGGAATCTCTCCGGTTCTTTTCATTTCCTGACTTGCACGAATCACAGTGGATGGGGTGAAGATGCTGCAGGTAGTCTCGCCCTGTCTCATGCTCGCCGCCAGAATGTCAGATTGCGAGTGGAATCGTCGCTAAGTCAATTCAAGTCAATGACTTCAATATCAGGTGTCTGTCTGTGAAACCCGTCTTTCACCGATTCGCACTGTCGGCTAAAATTGCCTCATCGAATTTTGACTCTCCGGGAAAGGACGCCCGATGCGCAGCATTTGTGTGATGAATCAGAAGGGTGGCGTTGGCAAGACGACTACCAGTGTGAATCTTGCGGCTGGTCTCGCAAAGCAGGGCCGTCGTGTCTGTCTGATCGATCTGGATCCACAAGGCCACGCATCCCTGCATATGGGTGTGGATGCATTTGGGCAGACTCCGACCGTCTACGATGTTTTCTCCGGTCGGAAGTCGATGGCCGACGTTAAGCAGCTCGCAGTCGACAACCTGTGGGTCGTCCCGTCTGACCTCGATCTGGCGGCGACCGAAGTCGAACTTGTCGACATGCAGGGGCGTGAACTGATCCTGCGCAATGCCATTGAAAAGCTTTGCCAGCAGCAACCGCTGGATTATGTGGTCATGGATTGCCCCCCTTCCCTGGGTGTTCTCACGATCAACGCCTTGACGGCTGCGAAAGAAGTCTTCATCCCTCTGCAGCCGCATTTTCTAGCCTTGCAGGGCTTGTCAAAACTGTTCGAAACGACCGCCCTGGTGAAGCGCCGACTGAATCGCGATCTGATCGTCAGCGGAATCGTGCTGTGCCTGTATGAAACATCGACGCGACTGGCTGCCGATATTACCGACGACCTGATCCACTTCCTGGAACAGAGTGACCCACGGGCTCCCTGGAAGAACGCTCGAATCTTCGAAAGCCGTATCCGACGTAACATCAAGCTGGCGGAATCCCCCAGCTTCGGTCAGTCCATTTTTGACTACGCTCCGAAGAGTCCCGGTGCCATCGACTACGGAGCTCTCGTCGCGGAAGTTCTCGGAGCAGAAGTGGCCAATGCCGAGCCTGTCGCTCCAGTCCAACAGGCGGTTGACGCAATAGCTGCTTAGGCCACCTTCTGCAACAACACCTTTCGAACTCGTTTCTGATCAAGCCCGCCCAGTTCTGGACGGGCTTGCTTGCATTCGGCCTGAACACACCAGGCGCTCATCAGCGTTCCCATCCCTGATGGTGGGGTGGAACAAGCAGCGTTGTTTCCGTAGAGGCGTGTGGTTTCGGAAACACGAAACTGCGCGCTGCAAGCTTGATGCATCGAAAGGATTTATGAGTCGGGGCTGGAACTGCTTGAAAATCCAGGATGAGGCGAAAGTGTCAGACGGGGACGGTCTGGCGCGGTGGCGAATCAATCGCTTGCGGACCCGCTTCAGAAAGCGGACAACGCGGTGCTCTCGGTCATCTTAAGAGTCGTAAGTTGCTGTTTGCGTAAATGCTTTGATTAGGTCAGACGATTCGCGGGCTCGCATTTGTGAATGCTGACGACGATCCTGACAGTCCCGTTAGTTCTGTAATCGCAACGTTTTCGAACATACTTTAGGGCTAGGTGTCCCCTGATCCGTGGATGTGTCATTGTTGCCGTTTGGTTGAGATCCCGTCTACAATGAGGGAACGGTTGGCGGTTTGCATGGTCTATTCCTGTTTCTGCCTTTTGCAACTCGCCACTGTGATGCACGTGACGCCCCTACTTGTCCAGTGCGGAGGAGCACAGGCGAGATGATTGCAGCACACAGTCCGGCGATTCAGTCGAGCGTACTGGCACTGAATCGTCACTATCTTCCGGTGCATGTTCTCTCCGTCAGTCGCGCCTTCTGCCTGCTCTACAAAGGGGCCGCCGAAGTCATCTCCGTCGACGACGGTACGTTTCATTCGTACGACTTCGAGAACTGGGTGGAGATGGGTTTTCTCCGTCTCGAAATGGATGACCGGGAGGATGTGGACTGGATTCGCGCGGTGAACTTTGAAATCCAGGTCCCTCGTATTGTTCGGTTGCTCCGCTATGACCGATTGCCCCGAAATGGGGTCAAGTTCAATCGCCGCAACATTTTCCTACGGGATGAGAACCGCTGCCAGTACTGCGGGAAACGGTTCGGAACACATCGGCTCAGCCTCGATCACGTGATGCCCAAAAGTCGCGGAGGGCCAACCAACTGGGAAAATATCGTCTGCTGCTGCCTCGATTGCAATGTGCGGAAGGGAGGACGCACTCCCTATGAAGCGAACATGAAGCTGATGAAACAGCCTCACAAGCCGGCGAGAAATCCGTTGTTGTTTCATCATTTGAGTAGCCGCAAGTACGACTGCTGGCGGACTTTTTTAAGCGATTGATCTGCTTCGCATGAATGCGCGACTCGAACGCCGTTTCGCGGTCGTCCTAGGGAGCCAATCGGGTTTCAGCGCGGGGACTTTCGCACTATGACACAGTGATTTTGGGTCTAGCGGGAGGTGACTCTGCCGGGTTCGGGGCACTTGGGAACGGCTCTCGGCCACGAGCGTCAAAGCACGAGAAACCGGTCCCGAGGCATTTCGATTTTGAAACCGCATTGACGGAACCGCCTGACGCGAGGATGATTGCGGGCATCAGAAGTTAACCTGATGGATCCGGCGGAGTCCGGACCTGACTCGGGAAGTTTCTTCACGGATACCGAGCGACGAATTGGACGAAGAGCGTTAGTCAATCAGCCAAGGATGGCGGACAATGACGTTTGAACTGATCGATGAAATGGCGCGACTGGGCACTCCGCGGGTGCTCGTCATCGGTGACTTGATCCTGGATCGCTATGTCTGGGGTGATGCTGAACGGATCAGTCAGGAAGCCCCCGTGATTCTCTTGCGAGAGGATCGACAGGAGACGCGGCTGGGTGGCGCGGCAAACGTCGCCAACATGCTGCGCGGACTGGAGGCGGAAGTCACTCTCGCCGGCGTTGTCGGAGCCGATCCCGATGGAGTTTGGGTCGCGAAAGAACTCGAACGATTTGGAGTCGACTGTGCGGCTCTGGTCGTGGACAGTGAACGGCCGACGACCTGCAAAGTCCGATTCATGGGACGTGCCCAGCACCGTCATCCTCATCAAATGCTGCGAGTCGATCGGGAAGATCGAAAGCCTGTCGCCTCAGCCATTGTCGTGCAACTGCTGGCAGCCATCCTTCCCCGGCTGCATGAATTTCAAGCGGTGCTGATTTCCGATTATGCGAAAGGAGTCTGCACTGCAGAACTGCTGCGACCTTTGATCAAGGCCGCACGGGCCGCGGGATTGCCGGTGATTGTCGATCCCGCCGCAGGCGGCGATTACAACATCTACCGTGGCGCAACAGGCGTCACACCCAATCGCTCGGAAACTCAAAAGGCAACGGGTGTTGAAATCCGGACGATCGATGCTGCCTATCAGGCGGGGCAGTTGCTTGTCGAAAAGTTCGAGCTCGACATGGCCTTTGTTACGCTCGACCGGGACGGAATTGTTCTGGCGCCGCGTCATGGTCAATCTGTCCACTTGCCCACCCGCGTGCGTGAGGTCTACGACGTGACCGGAGCCGGCGATATGGTTCTGGCCATGTTCGGATTGGGTATGGCCGCCGGCATCGAGCCAACCAATCTGTGTCGACTGGCGAACGTGGCCGGGGGACTTGAGGTCGAACAAGTCGGCGTCGTTCGCATCAGTCGCAAAGAGATTTTGACCGACCTGCTGCGAGGATCCCGTCGCGCGGCAGGAAAGGTCTGTACCGTCGACGAGTTGACGCGGCATGTTGCCGCAAGGCACAAAGCGGGACAAAAGGTGGTCCTCACCAATGGTTGTTTTGACCTGCTCCACGTGGGGCATCTCAGCTACCTGCAGGAAGCCGCCCAGGAAGGAGATTGCCTGATTGTCGCAATCAACAGCGACAATAGCGTGCGACGTTTGAACAAGGCGCCCGATCGACCGATCTTCAATGAAGAGTACCGCGCTCAGATGCTCGCGGGGCTGGAATCGGTTGATTACGTCGTTGTCTTCGATGAAGAGACTCCCCATGCCGTCTTGCGCCAGATACAGCCGGACGTGCTCGTGAAAGGGGGAACCTATCGCGAAGACGAGATCGTCGGACGCGAGGTGGTGCTCGGCTACGGTGGACGAGTCAAGGCGTTGGGGATTACCCCGGGGGTTTCGACCACTGAG
>NZ_DASWWZ010000482.1:0-3798 GCF_036405755.1 Schlesneria sp. | reverse complement strand
CCGTGGCGATTACCCAGGACGGAAGCAAGCTGCATCAGACCGCCACGAGCGAAAACTGGCTCAAGACATTTCCGATGTGGGATTGGGTCGGTGGTCGCACATCGGTTCTCTCGGCGGTGGGGCTGCTTCCCGCAGCTCTGCAGGGGATTGCGGTGGAAGACCTGCTGGCGGGTGCGGCGGCCATGGACCGTCTGACCCGCATCACGGACCCCTGGAAGAACCCGGCCGGACTGCTCGCCTTAATCTGGTTTCACATTGGCAACGGCCAGGGTGCGAAGGATATGGTGATTCTGCCGTACAAGGATCGACTTTCTCTCTTCAGCCGGTATTTGCAGCAACTCGTGATGGAGTCGCTCGGGAAAGAGCTTGATCGGCAGGGAAAAGTCGTCCATCAGGGACTCGCCGTTTACGGTAATAAAGGCTCCACCGATCAGCATGCCTATGTTCAGCAACTTCGAGACGGGATCGCGAACTTCTTCGTGACGTTCATTCAGGTCCTGAAAGATCGGGAAGATCCGTCACTGGAAGTTGAGCCCGGAATTACCACGGGCGACTATCTGCATGGTCTTTATCTCGGAACACGCGAAGCGCTGGGAGATAACCGGCGTGATACGATCACAATTACGATCGACGAAGTGAATGGCCGCAGCGTCGGTGCCCTGATCGCACTCTACGAACGCGCCGTGGGACTGTATGCAGAACTGATCAACGTCAACGCGTACCACCAGCCCGGCGTCGAAGCAGGCAAGAAAGCCGCAGCGGTTGTGCTCGAGCTTCAATCTCTGATTCTTGGTCACCTGAAGGGACTGAGCGAACCTCAAACGGCCGAACAGATTGCTGCGGGAATTGAGCAGCCTGATGAGGTCGAATGGGTCTTCAAAATCCTGCAACATCTGGCTGCCAACCCCAGCCGGGGAGTGGTCCAGACCACCGGCGACACTCCTAATCTCGCCAAGTTCCGAGCAGTCTCTTAGCGAACCGGCAACAAAGTCGCTCGCCCTGCTCGGGTCATAGACAGCAGGACCGGCGTCCCGCGAATGAAGTTGGTTTCTTGTCAGGCCACTGCTCCTCAAAGCAGTGGCCTGAAGCCGTTCGTCAGGTCTCAGATGTCCGTTTCGAGGGAAGTTGTTGCGGGCGAGGGGCGAACAGTTGCCCGTCGAGCATTTGCTTCACTTCTCATCAAGCGACCCGCACAGACAAGATTGAGTTTCACCCAAAGTCACCTTGCGAGTCGCAAATGGATTGGTTTCGATGGTAGGATCAGAGAGTGCAGGGTGATTGACCCGTCAGGCTGATGTGAAGCGGACGAAGACATCACGCAACGACGTCGGACAGACAAGAGGGATTTCCACCATGAAGATCGCGATTCGTCGAATTTTGTTCCCCACGGACTTTAGTGCTCCCGCCAAAGAAGCCCAGCTCTACGCGATGTCACTCGCTGACCGCTTCGGTGCCGAACTTCATCTGCTGCATGTCGTTCCCCTCGTGATTCCGTACCCTGATGCCTCATTCCCCTGGGTCGTGCCGGAAAAGGAGATGCAGTTACAGGTGGATGCCGCTCAGCAGCATCTGGTGAAAGAGCTGGACCCGGAATGGGCGAAAGATCATACCGTGGTGTACAAAGCCGTCATGGGCCTCGCCGTCGATGAGATTCTCGGCTATGTCAAAGAGCACGAAATTGACCTGATCGTCGTCGGGACGCACGGCCACTCCGGGCTGGCACGCATGCTGATCGGTTCCGTTGCCGAGAAACTGGTTCGCACCTCAAGCTGCCCGGTGCTGACCGTCCATCCAACCGGACATCAGTTCGTGATCGAGTCGCCTGAAGAGCGTGCCTCGAAACTGCCATCCTGAACGGCGACTGCCTCAGAAATTTCCTCTGCGACAGTCGCGGAATCGGGGCCTCGTCTGACGATGACGGGCCGATGACTTCCGAGATCCCGGGTGAGTACGTTCTTACCCGGGTGATTCTTGATCGGATCATAAGGACTGTCGGATTCTGCCGCCGAGTCGTGCGAGGAACGACAGGCGCGATTATCGGTGAATCACTTCCCTGAGTTTTACAGCGAGGCGACGGCCGGCCAACAGGATCCGTTCCTGCGCACTGCGCCGGGCTCGCTGGAGTTCCTCGGGCGGGAAAATGGGAACGTCGGCGTCTGACAGGGGTTTGACTGCGGAAGGATCGAGAAGCACAAGCGGCAGTTTTCCATCGAGGTAAGCCGATGTTTTGGCGACACGATAACTTTCGCTCGCCCAGTCGCGAAACGTGAGGTTCCGGGTCAGATCAGATGCGGTTGCCTGCTTGAGGGCCGGATCGCGGGCAATTCTTTCTGCCTGTTGCCGGATCTGATCAAAGCGGGAGTCGTCCGAGAACATTTCATCCCAGATTCGATGCAGGTTCTTGGGGGGCGACTCAGCGTCCTTCCGAAGCGCCAGCCGGTTACCACCCTGATCGTGATGGGGCGAGTCGGGAAACAACTTGCGATCGACCAGTGCGACGACGTGCATCGGCTGGTGCAGGTCGCCGATGAGGTGCATCAGCCAGGCCAGTCGGATTGCTCGATTTTGTGCGTCAGTGACTTTGGGAACTCGCTGCGGGTCTCGACGTCCATTCACGAGAACCTTCATCGTCTGTTCGAGTTCATTGAGGATGTTTGACTCGTCCGACAGATGGTGCTCAGGAAGTCGTTCACCCTTCTGCCCCGCCGTATACGCGAAATTGACATAGTGCCACGTACTGCGGTGGTACTTATAGATCGGGTGCCGGGAATGATCCTCACGGGTGGATGACTTCGGGGGTCGAACGTAATCGGGCCAGACCGATGCCTTGAGAAAAATCCATTCCTGCTCTGAGACCGATGAAGGTTTCCCCTTTAGCAGCAGTCGTTCACGATGCGGATGCTCATTGAGAATGGCGACAACAGACGCCTGTTCGGTCGGGGTTAACTCGTCCCAGGCGATGCGGGCGATCGTCATGTGGCCCGCATCATTCCAGGCACGTCCCTCACTGCTTCCGCTCAGCAGGAGGAGAAATGCGAGCATGAGAATGACGACTGGTTGCCGGGAACTCGGACGCCGGATGCATTCCCCTGGAGTGATCAGGATGGAGCCCCGCCGAAACCTGTGCGAAGCTGTCCGCGGGCAAAGATGACTTTTCATATCCGGCCTGGCATGGTGAACGGAAGCTCAAACCGGACTTAGTCGTTGGGAAGGGGATGCGTCATGAAATGTCGCAGGATCGCTTCCAGCAGGGGATTGATGGTGAATCGCTGCACGTCGTGCGGCGGATGCCACCGCTTCCATTCGTGCCCGGCATGTTCGGTGACTGAGATGGGAAAATTTTCGGAAATCCAACCCAGGAAAATGACCAATGTCTTCTCGACACGCTCGTGGCCGAATCGGGGTTCGACGGGATAGTACTTCTCTTCGTAGCGGAATTCCGGGTCAATTTTGACAGCCTCCTGAGGGATGCCGGTCTCTTCCCACATTTCGCGCAGTGCCGTCTGCAGTTCGGTTTCACCCTCTTCGGTATGACCTTTGGGAAGATCATATCGATGTGGGTGTTTCATGAGCAAAAACGACAATTCGGGCATACGACGGAAGACAATCACGCCGCATGATTTCACTTGAAGCATGAGGTCTATCCCCTGCAGAACAGGATTTTCATTGTAAACAACAGCAGTTGGCGAGACACCATGGCGCTAACTTTACCGAACGGTCCTGTCTGCGATTGGCACTTTTCAAAACGGACATGGTATAAGGACCGGCATCTTAGAAGCCCAATTCACTGCTTGCAAT
>NZ_DASWWZ010000481.1:0-5336 GCF_036405755.1 Schlesneria sp. | reverse complement strand
TCGTCCCCTTTGCACTTTTGCTCACCCGGGAACCTCCGCAATCGTTCGAGTCTGTCTCCTCGTCCAGTCAGGACGCTACGGAGGCCGTTTCATCACCTCAAGGCTTTACGCTGAGGCAGGCCATGGGGACATCGGCGTTCTGGCTGTTTGGAATCGCGATTTCCCTTGTGGCACTGATTGGATCAGGAACATCACTTTTTAATGAATCGGTTTTGACGCAGCAGGGTTTTCCCAAAGAAACGTTCTACGATCTCATGGCCCTGTCGACCACAGTCGGACTGTTCGTAAAGCTTCCCATCGGTTGGCTGGGTCAACGGATCTCTCTGAATAAACTTCTCGCCGCTGGTCTGATCCTGCTGTCCGTCTGTCTCGCGTGTCTCCCGTACGTGCATTCTCCCTTCGGAATCAAGATCTACGCGGTGGGAATGGGGGTATCAGGGACCATTACCACGGTGCTGTTCTTTACCGTCTGGGGTCAGGCCTTCGGTCGACGATATCTCGGTCAAATTCAGTCCGTGTCACAAATGATGACTGTCTTGGCATCGGCACTGGGACCGCGAATGTTTGCTGAGTGCTTCACCCGGTTCGGGACTTACTCAGGCGTCTTCCAGTTTCTGGCAGTCCTGGCGATGGTTGTTTCAATCTGGTCTCTTTTCGTGCGAGTTCCGCGGCCCGAAGAGGCACCGCCCACAACACATTCTGACGCGGTCCCCGCCCTGCTCTCTCCCCTTTTGCAGAAGAATTCCTGATGTCGACACCTGACCCTGCTGTCCGCTTCCACCTGTCTCTGAACGTGTCCAATCTTGAGCACGCGGTCCCTTTCTTCACGAAGCTGTTGGGAACCGCTCCGGCCAAGCAACGCCCCGACTATGCGAAGTTTGAGCTGGCTTCGCCCCCTCTGGTGCTGTCGCTGGAACCTCGCTCGCCACAGGAGTTCGGTTCGTTGAATCATCTCGGCTTTCGATTTGCTGACGCCAAGTCGCTGGTCGAGGTGCAACGACAACTCGAAATCCTGGGGATCAAGACCCAACGAGAAGAAGGTGTCGAGTGCTGTTACGCCAAACAAACCAAGTTCTGGGTCAACGATGACGACAAACGGCTATGGGAATTTTACGTACTTGAGGGAGACATTGATCACCGTGGCGGAGGTCAGCCGCTGGATCAAGTGATCGGCGCTGAATCAGCGTGTGACCTGCTGCACAGTCCCGCCTTAAAAAAATCCCCGCCGCGGATCTGGGAACACCAGATGGGATCCCCTTTCGATGTTCCCCCTCAACAGTTCGACGAAATCCGGCTACGAGGAACCTTCAATCTCCCTGAACCGGCACGCATGGTGAACGAGATTTTGAAACGTCTCTTCGCGGCAATTGTTCCCGGTGGAACCGTCTCGCTGCATATTCTCACCTGTGAGCAGGAGCTTCCTGCGCCACCACAGCTTTCCGGCCCCGCTGCGTACGTCAAACACGTTCCTGTGCGAGCAGAATTGATGAGAGCTTTGGAGCTGGCCGGGTTCGAAGATCTGAGACTGACGACATTCCGCACGGCCCCCTGCTTTGAATTCCAGGGACATGCCCTGCGGGAGACAAAGCTGGAAGCAACGCGGCCCCTTCTTGCTTCAGAAGCCAAAGGGGCAGAGCCAGTCCGTGAGGCGACCACGGCATCCGCGACGAAGCCGAGCCGGCGCGTTCTTTTCAAAGGTCCCTTCAAACGGATTCAAGACGACTTTGGCACGGAATGGGAACGTGGCGTCCCTACGATGATCTCGGACGAACGTTGGACTCGCCTGAAGCAATCGACTGTCGGTGAGCTTTTCGTCGAAATTCCGCTGGAGGCACCTCTCGCAAGTTGTGGCAGTCGCTGATCAATCCGATGCGGGTCTGCTCGCGTTTCGACGGAACGTTGCGATAATGTCTCTTCTCTGCACTCTGAAGATCGGGCGACGAATTCCATCGGCCCAGCGGACGAGTCGCTCTCCTGCCGATGGGCGAGCGGGAGAGCAACAGAGGGGTGCCGTGCCTGCGACGGTCAACATCCGACGAAAACGTTCAGACATTGAAGGTCAGTCTACGAATGAAATTTTTGCATGCGGCCGACATACATCTGGATAGTGCTCTGGAGGGACTGGAGCGTTATGAAGTCGCGCCGGTGGATCTCATTCGAGGAGCGACTCGGCGGGCTCTGGAAAAACTTGTCGCTCTCGCACTGACCGAACAAGTCGATTTTGTCGTGATCTCAGGTGATCTCTATAACGGAAACTGGTCCGACTATAATACCGGACTGTTTTTCGTGAAGCAGATGGACAAGCTGAGCAGCGCGGACATTCAGCTTTACCTGATCGCCGGTAACCACGATGCCGCCAACATTATGACTCGCAGTCTGCGGCTACCCGCCAACAAAGACGGTCAGAGCATCATGTTGTCGCACGAGATGGCAGAGACCCGTCGGCTTGATGATCTGGGAGTGGCCATTCACGGACGAAGTTTCGGCAATCGGGCGGAACTGCAGAACATGGTTCCGCACTATCCGCAACCTGTCCCGCACTGGTTCAATATCGGGATGCTCCATACAAGTCTGAGCGGGTCCGAAGAACACGACACCTACGCCCCGTGCACGCCGACGGACCTGCGGTCCAAGGGTTACGACTATTGGGCACTGGGACATATTCACAAGCGGACTGTTGTTCCCGAACAGACAACCGCTGACCTCTGGACGTCTGGCATTTACTCGGGAAACATTCAGGGACGCCATATTCGCGAGCCCGGCCCGCGGGGTTGCTTCGTCGTCACAGTGGACAGGCAATTTCAGGCGCAGGTCAAATTCCATCCGCTTGACGTTTTTCGCTGGGAGGTCGTCACGCTTCCCTGCGAAAGCTTCGCGAAGGCCAGAGACATCTATGGCCCCCTGCAAGACGAACTCCTCGCCCTCTGCAACAGGAACAAAGGGTTGCCACTGGGTGTTCGTGTCGAGCTGACAGGCGCAACGGTCGCTCATCGGGACCTGACAAGCCACCGCACTGCCGTGACGGCAGAAATCCGCAGCCTGGCAGCGAGAGTCTCTCATGAACAGATCTGGGTGGAACAGGTCAAGTTCCGTACCCGTGAGCCACTGCGTCAGTCCGAGCTGTCCCGAACCGATGGACCACTTGGCGAGCTGGAACAATACCTCGAAAAACTGGATCGTGACCCCGCCGCGATTTCGCCATTAATCGATGAACTCAAAGACCTCGCGAAAAAACTCCCCTCGGAATTACTGCAACCACCTGATGGACTGCTCCTGGATAACCCCGACTGGATTCGCGAAGTCCTTCAGGAAGTAAAACCGCTGCTGCTCGACCGACTGAACGGGTAGGCGATCAGCCCCACCCCCACTTTATTACAAATCTGCTGACAGCCGCAGGAGTCCCCGCCTGGAGACAGGCCTTCGAGTTCCTGGCGGTGACAGCCAGCAGATGACCACAGGCGGTCCCCGAGGCTGAAGGGGAACGTGCGATGCTTCCGCCGATCACCCTGCGGAGATTCGTTTGTCCTCGTGCTGTCAACGAAGTCGGAAATCCAGCAACAGGATCCCCCTTCAGGCAGGTGGCGATGCCTTGACGGCGAATGCCGCTTCGCCGAATTTGTAGTTCGCAGGACGATTGATCGGGATGACTATCGAGGAGGCTGTGCCCTGTCCGCGTAGGACGAAGAGAGATATTTCCTACCGAAGCAGCAGGTGCCACTTTCGACAAGTCGTTATCCCCGCGCCGTGAAATCTTTCTGCCGCTGGTTTGGCGTTACGTCAGGACCAATCCCGGATGCCCGCTGATTCCTTGCGTCCCAGGTCGGGCTACCACGTTCACTTTTTGTATTGAAGGAAGTTCGATGTCTCGAGTTCGGCAAATGAGTGCAACGTTGTTTGCAATCGCAGTGCTCAGCCTGATGTTCAGCAAAACGGCATCAGCCCAGCCTTGGGGTTACTATCCCGCTCCGTACGGTCCGCCGGTCGTTGCTTATCCAACCGTGATCGGTCCGCGTCCCTACTTCGGTCCCCGGTACCTTCCGCCTCCTCCGGTGGTTGTCGCAGCCCCTGTCGTGGTTCCGGCCACGGTTCCGGCCCCCACCTTCTATACTCCCGGAGTCGCCCCATACACCTACATCGGTCCGCTCGGCCGTGTTCGCGTGGGATACGCTCCTGCATTGTACGGCGTCGGCTACTAGTGATTTGTCTGGAACAGACGCCAGTGTGCCACTTGCCGGAACATGCACCGTGGCGCACCGCTCTGTCTCGCAGCGCAGCGTGAGAGGTTTCTGCGTGACTCCGCACTCCGACGATTTCGCACGCCACTCGAAGATGTCAGCATGACAATGTGGTTGTCGACCTGAGACTGCCTGGCCCCTGTAGAATGCTCCGCCGAGCAATTTCTACGGGGGCCATCTGCATTTCGGGGATTTCGAAGTGAGCACGCCTGCCGTTCGCGATTCCGTTCCTTCAACGTTCACGTCCCTCGCGCACGGGATCCTGCCCGGGAACGTGAAAACTCTCACACCATGATCGTGTGAACGTGACATTCTCTGGTTGCGACTGTAGCGTGACTCAAGTTGTGCGCGTTGTGAATGTTCCCTCCACAGAGTCAATGTAAGGGACGGCCTCATGCATGTCAGAATCTCCCTTCGCGGTGTCTTTGGCTGTGTCGCGAGTCTGGCAACACTGTCAGCAGTAGCGGGTCTGACGATCCCGATCGCCCATTCGGCAGAGAACATCACTCTCGCCAGCGCTGTTTCGCCGGGCGAAAACCGTCGCGACGAACCACTTGCAAAATCTTTCTCTCTCGAGAAAGCGATTTCCTTTCTGGACTCGGCAGCCCTGACCTGGCAGAAGGAACGAAAGTGCTTCACGTGTCATACCAATTTTGCGTATCTGTATGTTCGCCCCACCCATGAGACAGCGGACCAGGCCTCTGCGGAAGTTCGCCAGTTCGCGGAAGAACTCGTTGCTCACCGCTGGGAAGATAAAGGACCTCGCTGGGACGCTGAGGTTGTTGCTGCCGGAGCGGCATTGGCTTTCAACGATGCTTTGAGTGAAAAACCACTGCATCCTCTTACACGTCGGGCTCTCGACCGGATGCTGACGCTGCAGCGCGAGGACGGGGGATTCACGTGGATCAAATGCGACTGGCCACCGATGGAATCCGACGATCATTACGGAGCGACTCTGGCCACCATCGCCATCGGTGTCGCACCGGACGGATACGCTCAAACGAAATCCGCACAACTGGGATTGTCGAAGTTACGTGAGTATTTCAAGCAGAACCCCGGCACCACGCTCCATCATCGGGCGATGGTCTTGTGGGGAAACAC
>NZ_DASWWZ010000480.1:0-8554 GCF_036405755.1 Schlesneria sp. | reverse complement strand
GCAGCAGTCCTATCTGAGGTCGCTCGACGGTGCTCATCGGTTGCTCAGTTCCAAAGATCGGGCCGCGTTCGATCTCGAGCTGGAACCTGGCGATAGTGCTGAACGATACGGCAGCACCCGGTTCGGGCGGGGCTGTCTGCTCGCCCGTCGACTGGTGGAATCCGGGGCCCGCTTTGTGGAAGTGACCACGGAATACGTCCCCTTCCTGAATTGGGATACGCATGCGAACGGGCATGAGACGCTCGTCCGCATGAAGCAGGAAATCGACCAGCCGATTGCCAGTCTGATCCTTGACCTCGAAGCCCGGGGATTGCTGGATCGGACCCTGGTGATCATCGCGAGCGAGTTCAGCCGGGACATGATCATGGAAGGGAAGCCGGGATCGACAGCGGGTGATCAGACCACTTTCCCTGTCGAGAAGCTGTCTGAGATGAAGCACTATGGACAGCACCGGCACTTTACGGGGGGCTCGTCCGTGCTGATGTTCGGAGGAGGAATGCGTAAGGGTTTCCTTTACGGAGCCACCTCGACGGAACGACCTTTCGTTGCGGTCGAAAACCCGGTCAGTGTGATGGATCTGCATGCCACCATCTTCACCGCGATGGGGATCAGTCCAAAGACTTCGTTTGATGTGGAGGGACGCCCCTTCTATCCGACGGAGGATGGAAAAGGAAAAGCGGTTCGTGAGTTATTCTCCTGAACCATCGGAAATCGAGATCAGGTTGTTTGTGGTTTGCCTCAACTTTGACACCTTCCGTCGTGATATTTGTCACCGCTAAGGTCGGCCGCAGTGACGAGCCGGTGAAGGGATGATGAAGACCCGACTGAGTGTCATCGCGAAAGAACGCTGAAGGATTCACCGTTTTCGGCCCTGACATCGTTAAATGATCGAGATCCAGATACTCGCCCCAGGAGCAAGCTAATCCTATGTTCGAAGCGCACCTGCCAATGACGCGTCGGTCTCTCCTTGAGCGGTCCGGAATGGGGATGGGGGCACTCGCCCTGGCGGGCCTCTTTCACGATCAGGAATCCCGTGAGGCACGCGCGGCATCCGGGGCAGACGCCGCGGTGACTGAAACAGAAAAGAAACCGCATTTTCCGGGTCGAGTGAAACGGGTAATTCACTTCTTCCTGAATGGTGGTCCGTCTCACGTCGATACCTTTGATCCGAAACCGGCTCTGGAAAAATATGCGGGTCAGCCGGCACCCGTGAATCTGACGACCGAACGGAAGACAGGGGCCGCCTTTCCGTCCCCTTTCAAATTCCAGAAGTACGGTCAGAGCGGGCTGGAGATCAGCGAGATCTTTTCCAAAACGGCCGCCCATGCAGACGACATCGCGGTGATTCGCTCGATGTACGCTCATGTTCCCAACCACGAACCCTCGCTCATGCTGATGAACTGTGGGGATTCCGTTCAGCCACGTCCCAGTGTCGGTGCCTGGGTGCTTTACGGGCTGGGAACAGAGAATCGCAACCTCCCCGGCTTCGTCGCGATGTGCCCTAACGGCCTGCCGATCAAAGATTCAGAAAACTGGCAATCAGGGTTCCTGCCGGGTGTCTATCAGGGAACGTATGTCGATCCCCGACACCAACTGATTGACAAGTTGATCGAGAATATCCGCAGCCCGCACGCCACGGCGGGAATGCAGCGGCGGCAACTCGATTTGCTCAGGTCACTCAATGCCGAGCATCGGGACGTGCGGGTTGATACCCGGCTGGAAGCCCGTATTCAGTCCTTCGAACTCGCGTTCCGCATGCAGACGGAGGCGGCCGAGGCCTTCGATATTTCGAAAGAGCCGAAGCACATTCAGGAACTTTACGGAGCGGGAGTGCACGCCCGGCAGACGTTAATCGCCCGTCGGTTGCTCGAACGAGGGGTGCGGTACGTCCAGCTCTGGCATGGAGCCGGGCAACCATGGGACAATCACTCGGGGATCGAAACTGCGCATCGCCAGCTTGCAGGAGAAATTGATCAACCCATCGCCGCACTGATGACCGATTTGAAGCAGCGCGGAATGTTCGAAGATACGCTGATCGTCTTCGGTGGTGAGTTCGGTCGGACTCCGACGGTGGAACTGGCCGGTGACGGGAAGGCGCTACTCGGACGTGACCACAATCACTATGGCTTTAGCGTCTGGCTTGCGGGTGGTGGCGTTCGAGGCGGGACCGCTTACGGAGCCACCGACGAGTTCGGGTTCAAGGCGGTCGAAAAGCCGACCAGTCCCCACGACCTGCATGCGACTATCCTGCATCTACTCGGCTTTGATCACGAACGGCTCACCTATCGCTATGCGGGACGCGACTTCCGCCTGACCGACGTGCATGGCCAGGTGATTCACGAAATTCTGTCCTGATCGATGAATTTCGTTGATGACTTGTTCCGGGACCGGACTTGGCAACGATTTCTACTGCCGCTGGATTCCTCTCCGGCGCTGCGTCTGACGGGCTGCGTCTTGTGTCCGCTACCGCTGGACTCGTTCGTAAGTTGAAGGTCGCTAGATTACGGCAGTTACCGTAATGGATCTGCGTCGATGAACACATCACATTCCGGGACCCAGCATCACGGGGCTGCTGCGGCTCAACCAGACTCCGCCGCCTCGCTGATCACGCTGCGATGGCTTCTGTGGGTTTGCTTGAGACACGATGTTCGTCGATACTGCCGTCTCATGGGATCTGTTTTCGCCTGCGGCACCTTAACGCGGAGTTTTGCATGGTTCGTTTTCTGATCGCACTGAGGATCGTCTGCGTTATCAGTGGGTTGAGCGGTCTCGGACAACTCGTCTCCGCGACAGAAAGTACCGCAACGTATTCTGTCGGTGTTTCGCAGGCCGACGTGACGCCGGAATACCCCGTTCGGTTATCCGGTTTTGGATTCCGCAGAACCGAATCCGAAGGGGTGACTCAGCCCATCTGGGCGAAAGCATTGGCCATTTCGGCGAATCCGCAGTCCGATCCTGTGGTGCTGGTGACGGTCGACAATCTCGGAATTCCGGCATCGATGTGTGATGAAGTCGCGTCACGCCTCAAGACGAAAGCAGGGTTAAAGCGAGCAAACCTCTCGATCACGGCTTCGCACACGCATACGGCCCCGATGCTGCGTGGTGTGGCTCCGACGCTGTTCAGTGTGCCGATCCCGGAAGACCACTGGAAGCAGATTGATCGCTATACGCAGTTCCTGACCGATCGCATTGAAGAAGTGGCGCTGGAAGCCCTGGCGAACAGGGAAGAGTCGAAGCTGACCTGGGGGATTGGGACAGTCAAGTTCGCGATCAATCGACGACAGCAGGGGGGGCCCGTGGACCACGATCTTCCAGTCCTGGTTGTGACGAGGCCGGATGGAGTGGTCCGAGCCATTTACGTCGACTACGCGTGTCATTGTGTGACGCTCTCTAACAACAAAGTGAGCGGTGACTGGGCGGGGTACGCTCAGGATTTGATTCAGCGCGCATTTCCTTCTGCTATCGCTCTGGTGTCAGTCGGATGCGGTGCCGACCAGAACCCGAGCAGCGGGGTGGTGGGCGACAGGGCCGATATTGCCATGCAGCAGGGGGCCGAGATCGCCGCTGAAGTGAAACGAATGATCAGAGGCTTTATGACGCCGGTCCAGGGACCGATCCAGGCCGTGCGTGAGTCGGTTCCGCTTGACTACGACACGCTTCCGACACGAGCCGAATGGGAGAAGCGAGCCGAGAAAGATGACCCTGTTGGATATCATGCGCTTGTTCAGTTAGAGCGGCTTAACCGCGGGGAAAAATTGCCGACGACGTTGGACTATCCGATTGTGACGTGGTCGTTCGGTGATTCGCTGGCAATGGTCTTTCTGCCGGGCGAAGTCGTTGTTGATTACTCGTTACGGCTGAAACGGGAACTGGATCGAATGCGCATCTGGGTGAACGCGTATGCGAATGACGCCCCCTGTTACATTCCTTCTGAGCGAATTCTCAGGGAGGGAGGCTACGAAGGGGGAGGGGCGATGGTCTACTACGACCGTCCCGCGCCGTTTAAGCCGGGACTCGAGGATCGCATTATCCGTTCTGTCCGAGGTCAACTCGACGAGAAGTTTGCAGCCCGCTTCGATGCCGGAAAGACGTCGGGAACCCTGCCGAAGTCTCCGCACCAATCCCTCGCTGCTCTTGAGACGACATCGAATCTGAGAGTCGATCTGGTTGTGGCAGAACCTTTGATCGCTGATCCGGTTGCGATCGATTTCGGACTGAACGGCGAATTGTGGGTCGCGGAGATGAGCGACTATCCCAATACCTTCATCTCGCTTCAGGGCAGTGAAGGTGGCGCCCCCACGGACTCCGTACCTCCACCACCGGGCGGACGAATTCGACTGGTCCGCGACACCGATGGTGACGGGCAGTTTGATCGGTCGACCATCTTTCTGGATAAGATCGCTCAGCCGACGGGAGTCACCGTCTGGCGAAAAGGAGTGCTGATCTGTGCCGCTCCGGATCTGCTGTATGCGGAAGATACCGACGGCGATGACGAGGCCGATCGGGTTCAGAAACTGTTTACCGGCTTCGGAACTTCCAACAACCAGGCACGCCTCAACAGCTTGACCTACGGTCTGGATGGCTGGATCTATGGTTCGTGTGGTCTGTTTGGTGGGTCAATTACGAACCTGGCTGGCAAGACCGTCGAATTAGGTGATCGCGATTTTCGGATCAAACCAGAGACCGGTGAGATTGAAGCGGCCACAGGCCGGACTCAGCAGGGGCGAATCCGCGACGAATTCGGGAACTGGTTCGGCTGCGATAATTCCACGCTTGGTTATCACTACCCTCTGGCGGAACACTACCTCCGACGAAACCCTTACGTGACTTCACCTATCAGTCGCGTGAATCTGGCGCAATCGGAGGAGACGCGTCGGTTGTATCCCGCTCGTCCTGATGCTCAGCGATTTCAGCTCAGCGGAGCACCCGGCACCGTGACCGCGGCGTGTGGAATCGCTGCCTATCGGGATTCGGTTCTCGGCGCAGACTACCAGAACCATCTTTTCATCTGTGAACCGGTAAATCTGCTGGTTCACCGCTTCGCCCTGAAGCCCACCGGGACGTCCTTTGTCGCAGAACGTCCGGCGAACGAGGCGGAGACGGAATTTTTGCGATCGACCGATGGATGGTTCCGTCCGGTTCAGGTTGTCAACGGGCCTGACGGTGCCATCTGGGTCGTTGATATGTACCGCTTCATTATCGAGGATCCTCGTTGGATCCCCAAACAGGAACTCGATCCGCTCGATTTGAGGGCGGGAACGACACTGGGGCGAATCTACCGTGTCACGAGTCAATCCGACCAATCCAAACCAGCGACGCGGGCACTCCCTCGCACCGACCGATCGGGAACCACGGAAACCAAATCTCCGCTGTTGTCGGTCTATCAGGAGCGGGAACTCCACGACGTGATTAGCAACGGCGGAAAAGGGACCCGTACGATCTCTGCCGAACGGGTCAAGTCGTGGCGCGACGAAAGTCAGCAGGGCAATGCAAACCTGCGAGTGATGAGCTATCGCCGACTGGCCGCGGCATCGCAACTCACTGCAGCCGATATTCAGCGTGCATTCAGCGATCCTGACCCGCGGGTCCGTGCAGTGGGCCTGGTGCTTGCTGAGGGGATGACCGAGAAGGGGGCACTGATCGATTCGCTACTGAAACTTTCGGACGATGCTGATCCCCATGTGCGGTTGCAGGTGGCTTGTTCATTGGGTGAGTGGGAAGACCGACGAATTGGATCGACACTGGCGAAGATGGCCTTGCGTGATGCGGGTGATCCCTACCAGGTCGCAGCGATTTTCAGCAGCATCCGGCCGGGAGACCTGCAGGCGTTTACGACAACCCTGTTCGATGAATTGAAAGACGGAGAGCCACCTCCGTCGCTGATGGCCCCGTTCCTCGCCACAGCCGTCGGATACGGTGACGACGGTGCGATCAAGTTGGCGCTGGTTGCTGTCTCTAAAGGCCTGGATCAGCAACCCCGCGCCTGGCAATTGCGAGCGGTCACAAACCTGGTGGAATCTCTGCGTCGGCGACCTGCCGATGCGGGGGGTGAGCAGGTGAAGCGGGACGATGAGGTACTGAACGTCACCCGCCGGATGCAACAGGCGGCTCGCAGTTTGATCGCGGCCGAGGGGGCCGACGATGAAACTCGCATCGCCGCGATTCAGTTACTCGGGCGAGACCCGATGCAGCAGATGGATGACGTCGCGACACTGATCCCGTTGCTGTCATCTGCTTATCCGCCGGGAGTTCAACTGGCCGCAGTGGAAGCGTTTGAGCGGATCGCCGCAGACAACGTTCCCGAAATCTTTGCAGAAAGGTATCGCGAACTTTCTCCCTCCGTACAGCCTCGAATTGTCGACGCGTTCCTGGGACGTGGCAAATGGACGCCCTACTTCTTTGAAAAAGTGGCCGATGGCACGATTCCCGCGACCTCCATTTCTGCGGCTCAGCGCCAGGCCCTGATTTCCCATCCAGTTCTAGATATACGCCGGCAAGCGGAAAAGTCGCTCGCCGCCAGCATTAATACCGACCGGCAACAGGTGGTCGAGCAGTATCGCGAGGCACTGACGCTGAAAGGGGACAACGAGCGTGGTCGGGCTCTGTTTGCCAAGACCTGTGCCCAATGCCATCGTCTCGGCGATGTCGGACACGTCGTGGGCCCCAATCTGGCCATGGTGGCCAACAAGTCTCCTTCGTTTCTGCTGCAGGAGTTACTTGATCCCAATCGCAATGTGGATACTCGCTACATCGGTTACCTGGCCGTGACCCGGGAGGGATTGATCCGGACAGGACTCCTGGCGAGTGAATCGTCAAACAGCGTGACGCTGCTCGGTCCCGAAGGGAAGCAGTTCACGTTGCTGCGGAAGGAATTGGAAGAGCTGAGAGCGACGGCAAAGTCGCTGATGCCGGAAGGCCTGGAAAAGGACCTGTCACCGCAAGCTGTCGCTGACCTGATTGCACTTCTCAGTTCCGTTTCGGTTCCTCCGAAGCAGGCGGAAGGAAATACGCCAAAGACGGTCCGTCCGGAAGAGGGGCGTTTGTCTCTGCTTGCCGCAACGGCCGCGATCTATGGCAATGACATTGCTTTCGAAACCCCCTATGGCAATATCGGATACTGGCATGGGGTGAACGATCACGTTGTCTGGTCGATCGACCTGCCCGAGGCAGGCGTCTTTGATGTCTACCAGGAATATGCATGTGATGGCGGTTCTCAGGGGAACGCATTCCGAATCGAATGTGGTGAAAAATTTCTGACGGGCGTCGTTCGGGGAACAGGTGGATGGAGCAACTACGTCGTAACGAAAGTCGGCTCACTGTCACTCGACGCCGGCGCACATCGGCTGCTGCTCCGTCCGGACGGAAGTCATGTCAGCGGGGCTCTCATGGATTTGCGGGGAGTTTATCTGATTCCCGAGGGGCAGCCGTTCGCTCTCGCCAAGGTCGAACCTGTTTCTCCGGCCACTGACGTCAAGGAGTTTGCCCGGCAACTTCTTGATGATGCGCTGTCCGCAGACGACCGCGCGCGCTGGATCACAGAGAAGCCCGAACAGGCGTCTGAAATTGTTGCGGCACTTGTAGCAGACTTGCCTGACAATCAGGCCGAAGAATATCGCAGGATTCCCTGGATCTGGCGCGTCGCCATTGACTGTGGCAAACGAGCCGAGGGAGATCAGCTTTTCAAGCTGTTAGAGGTTTCGCTTCCGAAAGACGGAGAACCGCTTCGGGACTGGCAGGCGGTCGTCGTTGGAGGTGGAATCATCAATGGCATCAGCTTGAGCGGAGGATGGCCGAAAGGGCGAATTCTCGAAATCCTTAAGGACTCGCCCGATCTGAACCAGCGGTGGAAGAGGTCACTGGTTCTCGCGTCAGAGATGAGCGACAACGAACGCGTTCCGACGGGAACGCGATATGACGCACTGCGAATGATTGCTGTGGACGACTGGAATCGACGTCGCGCGCAACTGGTGAAGTATCTCGCAAAGGGCGTCAACGCCGAACTGCAGATGGGGTCGATCAGCGGTCTGAGTGATGTCGAGTCGTCAGAAGTCGCTGACCTGCTACTGGGCTGTGTCGAATATGTCAACGAGCACAATCGCACGCTCGCCCTCGACGCACTGCTGAGGACCGATCGCCGCGCAGAGAAATTGCTTGATGCCATTGCCGGTGGCCAATTGTCAGCAGCCCGGTTAAGTTCCGCACACCGAAAATCACTGCTTGAGTCGAAAACGTCATCGATCAGGGAGCGGGCGGTCAAGCTTTTGAAAGAATGATGGGCAATCAATGAACGAACTCGAACTTGCCGAGCGACTCCCAGCGACTTTTGGCGTCTTTCGTGAAGGTGTTGATCGGCAGTTACATACGGGCCTGCAGATCTATGTCTCGCTTCAGGGCGAGGTCCTGGCTGATGGTGGATTCGGACTCTCCGCGCCAGGCCAGCCGATGACATCAGAGACGATCAATCTGTGGCTGAGTGCGGGTAAGCCGTTGACAGTGGTCGCAATCCTGCAGCAGTGGGAGCAAGGTCGACTGCGACTGGATGATCCCGTGGTGA
>NZ_DASWWZ010000479.1:0-6835 GCF_036405755.1 Schlesneria sp. | reverse complement strand
GGGCGGCTGATGCCCACACCACATGGGTGAAGCCAGAAACGATCAATGCTGTCTTGGAAATATCGAGCCGAGGCAGCTCGGTTCGGTCACCAGCTCCGTCGCGCTTCGTGCACGTCGTCTTCCTGCTCCGCTACGCACCGTTGAACGCTCAAACTTTGAAGGGGTGGCCCCCTGGTCTGCCGGTCTCGGGGAAAAAATTGACCTTGAGCAAGTTGAACGAGTTGAGCAACATCCCTGTTTGATAGACTCCAGTGAGGTTTTGAAGTTGCTCAAATTGAACAAGTTGAGCAACTTCAATCACACTTCACATCCAGAATCGGGCTCGTGATCGGAATGAGCCCTGAGAACCGTCGATCAAGTGCCCGCCAGGATCCCCGCACTCAGTCGTGTGACGCCTGAGACCACAGCAACCAATTGAACGACGATCCGTTTCCTGTGGTCTCATCAGCCGATCGCGAATCCGGCCCAAATGATCCGTTCGAACGCACTCGGAGCCATTACTGGCCTCACAAGGGATTCATTTCTCGATCAGTCTCAGCCTTCTTCCGCGAATCTTAACTTCATTTTATTTTACTTGTGCGATAAGGTGTTGTCAAGATTTGTTGTCGCAGTGGTGGGGCGTTTCAGTGAGATCGAGGAGACACGGGGGCGGGGAGACGCAGCATATCCTGTTGCTCTCGATCGGGTATCTGAATTCACAATGCGGTTCCGTGTCCGATATCTTATGCCTGAAAGGCATCCACAAACCAGCCCAAGGCAGAGCGCCGGGGCGAAGCCGCAAAGCGCCGCCCTGGGTCGGTGATATTATTTGTTGCCAGCCCTGTTAAGGGCGACACATTCTTTGGCTACGTGTCTGCGTAACCGGAGCGGGGTGTTTCTTCCCGAACGTCTTGTTTCGTGGGTTTCGGTGGCGTGTCTTTTGAATAGCTTTTGTTGTGCCCTTAACAGGGCGGAGAAGACTTCACTCATCACCTACCCAAGGCGGCGCTTTGCGGCTTCGCCGCGTCGCACTGCCCTGGCTGATCTCTGATGGCCTTTCAGGCCGGGGAGATGGGGTTACTCATGGACTTGTTCGGTTATCGATGGTCCTCGAATGGAGGCATTTCGGGATCGAAAGATCGAATCATCCGAGCGTGACCCAACTTGCTTTGAGCGCCTCACATCGATTCGAGTCAGACGCCTGAACACAAAGTGGTTCCGTGTTTGATTCTTATGCCTGAAAGGCATCGACAAGCCAGCCCAGGGCAGAGCGCCGGGGCGAGAGCCGCAAGCGCCGCCCTGGGTCGGTGATATTCTTTGTTGCCAGCCCTGTTAAGGGCGACACGTTCTCTGGCTACTTTGGCTACGTGTCTGCGTAACCGGAGCAGGGTGTTTCACCCCGAACGTCCTGTTTCGTGGGATTCGGTGGCGTGTCTTTTGAATAGCTTTTGTTATGCCCTTAACAGGGCGGAGAAGACTTCACTAATCGCTTACCCAGGGGGGCGCTTTGCGGCTTCCTCCTCTGCTTTGCCGGGTCTAACCTCGATTTTTGCATGAGTCTCCTGAAAAACCTTTTCAACGCGCCTCATGTAGATCCAGTCGTACCCGGCGAGGCGATTTCTTCGGTGGCTGACACCATTCGAGTTCGTATTGATCCTGCAAGTCTCGAGAATGAAGGCCATGTCGTCTGGGCTGACAAGAGTCGCATCGATTCCCTCAGGGTGAAGTGTAGCGGCGAGCAGGCATAGGTCGACTCGACGTCTTCGCCACACAACAAAATCATTGCCGCAGAGCCGATCAGACCAGATCAGCCCCCACGCCGTTCCGTCCGGGCTTGTTTCCACTCCGTTGGAGAGGGCGGCCATGAAGAGAGAGGAATTCTCAGGCAATTCCTTGATGTAAGGGAGTGTCACTTGCTGACCGTCTTCCAGCACCAGATGCGTCCTGGTGACGGAGTGGAGTTTCTGGGGATGGTCGAGGTATTCAATGCTCCAGAGTGGAATGGGAACTCCCGTGAGCATGGTATTGAACACCATGAAGAGGAGGGCACGGATGCCGAAGCTGCGGATCAATTTCCACGTTTTCATGACTGCCTCTTCATTGCTCAGAAAAGAATCTGACGAAAGACGTTGAACCTGTAGCCGGGGCCATCCGGTTCGACGATGTAGTACGTTCTGCGGATCTGCCTGACGGTGCGGTTGCGAAATTCGAGTTCCAGTCGCGCAAGCGTGTTCTCTGTTTCCTTCGGATAGAAATGGAAAATCAGGGTATCTCCCCGGACGTTCACGTTGGCGCGGGCGAAGAGCTGAATGTCCAATGCGCGACGTTCGCCCCCTTGCCACGTCATATAAAGCCGCGCTTCGTCGGAACCACTGTTGATGTACCGGACGTCGGGGATCGGTTTCTGAAGATGCGAGATGTAGGCAAGGCGACCATCGGCCAGCAGCGCGCCGAGTTCGATCCCGAAGAAGTCGAGCTGCTTAGCGTATTCATCGAGGGATGCACGCTCACCAAACTTGACGAACCAGCGTTGCTCTCGCGGAAGGCCTCCTGTACCGGGACCCATTCCGAGTGCTTTGCGGCCGGTCCCCGTGGCGCTACCGACCTTGCCGGTGTTTTGAATCCCCGTATCGAACTGCTGCTGGACCTGTTGAGTCGCGGTTTCGGACATTTCGACGACCGCTTCGATCGCTTCCGCAATTTCCACCTGTTCAGCGACAGCGTCTGCGGGGACCGCGTCGCGGACTTCCGGATCGGGAGAATCGACGCGAAGTGTCTCATCAGGAGACCCGTCTTCGAATCCCCCCGGCAGTTCGACCAGTTCGACAGGAACCGCTTCCGGGGGCTTGGGTAGGCGTGTTGTCAGCCATACGGTGACGACGGCCCCGCACGTCATCAGCAAGCCGATGAATAAGGCAATGGCCCACGAGCTGACCCAGTCGTACAGGGTCACACGCATCACGGGTGGGGGTGTCATTGACGATCTGGCTGGCATTGTCTCACCGATTCAATTGCTTCGACTTGAGGTGGCTTACACGGCCGCAGTCCTGACGGTGCTGAGTCTGATCGCAGAGCACTTCGGAGGGAAGGGGGAAATCCCGTGAAGGACCCTGCGAGCGTGGCACCACGTGTGATCGTGTCATCGATTGTTCTTCTTCAAATATTTGCGGTCGTCTCGTTCGTCGTACGGTCGATTTTTCTCGTACCACTCCCTCCATCGCCGGGATGTTTCAACCTTCCAGGCGTCAAGAGCGGCCTTACGTTCCTGTTCTGAGGAATCCTCTTTCAGCCCCATCTGATCGTCGTCTAAGGGATCGACCGCTGTGCCACACCCATCGAATCTGCGGGTGAGAACGCACAGCGCGAGACTGGCTTCGCGGACCACGGTCGGTTCCGGGTCTGTCAGGGCCGCGATGAGTTGTTTGGCGGCCGAGAAGTTTCCCGATCGTCCGAGTGCCCACAGGACCGTTCTTCGGACTTCGACACGAGGGTCAGAGGTCAGCTTCAGCAGTCGCTCGGTCTGGCCGATTAACTCTTCCGGGTTGGAAAGCTGCACGGTTTCGACAATCGCCGCTTGCACATCTTCCACTTTGGCGTCCGAAGATTTTTCCAGTTCGATGAGTAGCTGGTCGACCGGCCCGGCGATCTTTCGGGCGGAAACGACACCCGCATTCATGGTGACTGCGTCGAGTTGATCGGGCAGGCCCCGTCCCCCCGCCTGCAACCCGCCACCAACCGTCACGGTTTTCTTGCGCGGAGCCACGATGGTCGTGGTCGCCTTGGAAAGAAACATCAACCCCATCGCCGTTGCCGCCTGGGCTCCACAGTGGTCGGTCCAGCTACCGTCGGCGGCCTGACGCTTGAGTAGTTCGTCGGCACCCTCGTCGTACCAGTCGTGGCTGCCGAACTTGGCAACGTCCATCAGTGCGGCGACGCGTTCGATGGAATAGAGGTGGTAAGCAAACCATCGTTCGTGATTGCTGTTCTTTTCTCCAAAGTGAGCCCCCATCCAGCGAATGCTTTCTTTCAGGCTGTTATCGATGGAGGCGGGCTTCATGGTGGGAGCACGCTTGACCACTCCTTTGGGCGTTGGTGGGGAGCCATCGACGAATCGCTCGAGCACGCCGAACCGTTTCGTCGCGTCCGGGGGACGGACTTCCGGGTCGAGTTCGAAATCGTCAAAGAGCATTCGGCGGATGATCAGCAGGCTGCTCGTTCCGGCCGTGGTCATGGTATCGGTCGTCCGATGATGCTCGGGGTCGTGGTAAAGCTTGCGATCGAACGGGTGATAGACGAATCCTCCGTCATCCCGCTGTCGGTCAATGTGCCAGCGAGCGGCCTTTTCCCAGACTTCCGTGGGAACGTCGATTCCCATGCGCGACGCGGCCCACAGAGCCATGATGGCATATTGAGTGATGCTGGTGTCACCGCAATCCGCTTCGATCTGTCGGTCATAGAACCAGGCCCCGTTGGGCTGCTGCGACTGCAGCAGATAGTCCACAATCATTTGAATCTGGATCCGGTAGCCCTCAGGGTCAATGGCCTCCAGCAGCATCAGGTCAACGCTCGCTTCATAGTTATGGTTAGACGTCGGGCGGTAGCGGCTGTCGACGGGGGCCTTCCGTAGAATCTCGTCGATGATCGGCTGGAGCTTCGGGGATTTCTTATCGCCGCCGGATTTGATGTACGCCATCGCGGCGATCGAACCACTTCCGCCGGAGAAGCGGCCCTGCAGCAGATAGGCCTGCGCTTTGGAGATCGCTTGCTGGATTTTCTGTTTGTCGGCGGCCGCAGACGTCCCCAGCGACCATAACAGGAGGACCACCGCACAGAGGCTGATTCGATAAAACTTCTGGCCCGATTTCAGCGACATGTGGCACAGTTTCCGTGGAAGACGACGAGGCGACCTGATCCACAAAGTATACCGCTTCGTCGGGGGGAGGGAATCAGTTGGCGGGAAAGGGACGGAATAACCCCGGGTGGCAGACCATTTCGCTGGGCGGCGATTGAGGGCGATCGAGTGGGGTGTGATTCCACGATCCCTTCAAGCCGGGCCTGCCGGTGTGGCCAACAATGTTTTAAAGATACGTGTGAGAAATCGCATTCTGGGATTCATTACCGCGGCAGATCGAGCAGGTCGTTGACCCGCGCATGCTGAACCGGTAGCGTCGGAGAAGCGGCCTGCGGACGAATTTCTGTGGTGTTCGCTTCAATCTCCGAATTCTGACGAATTGAAACGCTATGCACCGCTTGATCATCCTGAGTTTCGTGAGTCTCTCGTGTGGACTGGTTGCCGCTGAGACGACATCGCCGGAAGAAATCAAAGGAAGTGTCACCCGGGTGATCGATGGAGACACGTTTTTCATTCGGGATGGTAAGACGCTGACCAGTGTGCGACTGGCAGGAATCGACGCTCCGGAACGTGGCCAACCTTTCGCGACGCAAGCGCACAATGCGTTGAAGGAAATTCTGGCTCGCAAAGATCTCGTCATCAGGAAGGTGGGAAGCGATCCCCGCGACAAGAAAATCCTGGTGACGGTAGAAACCGACGGAACGAGCGTCAATGCGGAAATGGTGCAGGAAGGCTGGGCCTGGTGTGTGGAGGAGGGGACTCCTGACACGAAACTGAAAGAGCTGCAAAAGGACGCTCAAGACGCCCATCGAGGCTTATGGGCTGATGAATCCCCCGTTGAACCATGGACCTACCGGGCCCAGAAAAAAGAGGGACTCGCTGCTGCCGTGCCCGCTCAGAATAAGGCCCCGAAAGCAAAATCCAAACCAAAAAAGAAGCCCGTCGAGCCACAGCCTGAGAATGAATCTGAGGGGTTTGAAAGCGATATCAGCGAATAAACTCGCCGAGAAGTGGCGTTGACCTCACCCGGTGCCAGGGCTGCTGATCCTTCGCGTGAGCCCTGAAGCAGACGGGGCGCACGGGGCCTGTCAGCGGGACACACTCATCTGACGATAGCGCGGATGGACCGAACTCTGCCCGAAAGGGCTCGGTCAGGGGGCTCCACGTTGTGCGAGAATGAAGTCGTAGAGCGTTCTGGCGGAAGGCTCCCATTCACCCTCGCGAGCACGCCCGATGATTTTTTGTAGTTTGGCGGCGGCCACCTCGGGCAACTCGCCATTTTCTCGATACGACTGCAGACGTGATTCGCAGTCTTCCAACCGCTGCAGATCGCGCGTCGTCAGTGCGGTGAAGAGCGCATCGACCGTCGTGATGACCTGCTCCTCTTCGCCAATTTGAGGTTGGGCCCGCAGGTACTGGATCAAGATTCCGGATACGGCGAGTCCGAAAATGGCCAAGGCTATTGTGGTTGGCCGGTTGCGATCGATACGTTCAATGATCTCCATGGTTCACCTCTCCCCCGTTACGAGTCGAGATGGCGACCCAGACATTGCCGTCGGTGAAGGCGGTGTAGAACCGGACCGAACCGTCGCCGAACAAGACATTGCAGCCGGGCCCGTGTTCCCCCCACATTTCGTCGGTATGGCCAAAGGGATTATTGGGAGCGTGGATCACCACCTGGGGGTGGTCATGCACATCCGGTCCGCTATGACATCCGACCAGGTCCGCTGCCGCGTTGTTGTCTGAGGGCCACGGTCGGATATCGGTGCGGGGAGAGACGACGGCGTTCGGGACGATCCCGACCCATGTGTTGTTACTCAGGTACGAACTTCGTTCACCGACGAAGACGGTATTGGACAGTCCGTCGGTGACGTCCGCGATACGGGTATGCGAGTTCGGGTAAAAGGGGCCATCAATCTTGCCGTCGGGGGCCCCGGGGACAGGTTCGGGAAGGTCGTAGTTGTAGCAGTACGCCGTCGAGCGGCCCCAGGGTTGATTGATGCC
>NZ_DASWWZ010000478.1:0-13151 GCF_036405755.1 Schlesneria sp. | reverse complement strand
TCCTCCAGCCATTCAGAGGACGATGATGGATTTGATATTAAGAAACAGACCGAACGTTCGACGCGTTGCTACGGTTCTCGCGCTCCTCTGTACATTGCCTCTTTTCAGTGGTTGCAGCGGCAAGAAGATGCGAGATGGCTTTGTTGACGTTCGCGGAACAGTCACACTGGATGGGGATCCACTTCCTAATGCCCAAGTCACGATTGAAACGACGAACGGCAGCAGCTTCGCCAGGACTGATCGAAACGGAAACTACATCGCCGAGTACAGCAGATCATTAAAAGGGGCGGGGGTCGGTGATGCGACTGTCCGAATCAGCACCAGGGAGATTTTCCCCGACGAGGATGTTTCTGGTCTGGAAGTTGATCCTCGCTCAGGTGACCACATCAAGCCGGAACTTGTACCGGTGAAATACAACAAGAAATCAGAGCTGAAGATCACGATCGAAAACGGGGGCGGGCCGTACAACTTTGAACTGGAGTCAGATCGGACGGGATCGTCCTCCGCAGGGAAATGAGGGGCATCGGCCCCGGTCGGGCGATGCTGAATCAATTCATTTTGAATAAAGCGACCGCACAATCGTGTGGGGTCCCGCTGCTCCGCCCCCTTTGCAGATAAACCTTACGAATAAAACGTTACGAAAAGGATGCCGTCTATGCGATTTCGTCGATGGGCCGTCAACGTGCTGGCGGCCGTTTGGGCCGTCTCGGGTTCCATGTCACATCTGTCTGCGTCTCCTCCCCGGAAGCCGAACATTCTTTTGATTGTCGCCGACGATCTGGGCTATGCGGATCTCGGATTTCAGGGAGGCGCTGATATTCCGACGCCTGCGATTGATTCGCTGGCGGCAGGCGGGGTGCGATTCACCAACGGGTACGTATCCGGACCTTATTGCAGTCCGACTCGTGCTGGGCTGTTGACGGGCCGATATCAGCAGCGGTTCGGGCATGAATTCAATCCTGGGGGAAACCGCGCGGGTGGCAACCGAGGAGGCGGCAACAGACCCGGCCCCAACTTCAGTGGCAAGGGGTTACCGCTCGAAGAAACGACGTTTGCCAATCGATTTAAGGACGCGGGCTACGTCACCGGACTGGTGGGAAAATGGCATCTTGGTGGTGGCCCGGAATACCACCCCTTCAAGCGGGGCTTTGACGAGTTCTTCGGATTCCTGGGTGGGGCACATACCTACTTTGACAAGGACAATGCCGAGATTCTGCGCGGAACAGAAAAGCTCACCGAACCGACCTATTTGACGCAGGCATTCGGACGGGAAGCCGTATCGTTCATCGAACGACACAAACAGGAACCGTTCCTTCTCTATCTGGCGTTCAACGCTGTTCACACCCCCATGGAGGCGGAAGACAGCGAACTGGACAAGTTTGACGAGATTAAGAACGAGACTCGTAAAACTTACGCGGCGATGCTCTCGTCAATGGACGATGCCATTGGCAAGGTTCTCAGCAAACTGAAGGATGCGGGGCTCGAAGAAGAAACACTGATTTTCTTCATCAGTGATAACGGCGGACCGACGATGCAGGGGACCACCATCAACGGCAGTAACAATGCCCCGCTCCGAGGCAGTAAGCGTACGACGCTCGAAGGTGGTATTCGGGTTCCCTTCGTCGTCCAATGGAAGGGCAAACTTCCTGCCGGCAGCGTCTACAATCACCCCGTCATCCAGCTCGATTTCCAGCCGACAGCGCTGGCGGCCGCCGGTGTGACGGTGGACCCCTCGTGGAAACTGGACGGGACCAACCTGTTGCCATTCCTTGACGGGTCACAGAAGGGGATTCCCCATGAGACGCTGTATTGGCGATTAGGCGATCAAAACGCGATTCGCCACGGCGAATGGAAGTTGGTGCAGTACGACCTCAACGTGGAAAACTACCCCACGACGGGTGTCTCGACCAGGAAGCTCTTCCATCTTCCGACGGATCTGAATGAATCTCATGATCTGTCTGAGAAGTACCCGGAAAAAGTGAAAGAACTGGAATCGCTGTGGCAGGAATGGAATAAGCAACTGGCAAAGCCGCTGTAATTTTGTGGCTGAACCCGGGTGATCGAAGCATCACGGGGCGGGGGAGCTCTTCCTGAGCCGTTGAAGTTGCACCACATGACAACTCAGCGGCTCGGAAGAGCTTCCATCGTCTGTCTCTCGCGCAATGGCTGTGCTCGCTCACTTCTCAGACCAGCACGCTGAGCGATGGGGTGCAAACCCGGAGGCCGCTGCCACTGCTGAGCGAACTGATTTCTCACTGGAAGGTCATTGCATGTCGAAAAAACTGTTCCGAGCGAGGTCGCTCACCCACTGGCTGTTCATCTCTGCATGGATTGCCATTTCAATGACAGCAAGTGCTGCGGAACCACGCCGGCCGAATGTGCTGTTTATTGCGATCGATGATCTGAATCATTGGGTCGGACATCTGGGACGCCATCCGCAAACCAGGACCCCGCATATCGATCGGCTGGCGGCTCGAGGAGTCCGCTTTACGCACAACTATTGTGCTGCCCCTGTCTGCAATCCGTCGCGCGCCGCGCTGATGTCCGGTCAACGCCCTTACACGACGGGTGTCTACGACAATAACCATGACTGGCGGACTGTCATCCCCGAAGAAAAAACTCTGCTCACGACGTTCAGGAATGCGGGTTATGTCGTGAAAGGGGCAGGCAAGATCTATCATGGGGCGTATTCGCGCCGCAGTGAATGGGATGATTACCTCATGAAAGAAGGTACGGATCCAGTCCCTCAGGGAGACACTGGGGTTGGGGGGATTCGTTTCGCTCCACTTGATTGCGATGACGAAGATCTACGGGAGTGGAAAATCGTCCAGTACGGAATCGAGGAACTGGCGAAGACTCATGAGAAGCCGCTACTTTTGACGGTGGGGCTGCATAAGCCGCATATGCCGTGGAACGTCCCGCGAAAGTACTACGATCTGCATCCGCTGGATTCCATTGAGCTTCTGCCCGTGCAGCCTGATGACCTGGGGGATGTCCCTCCCGCCGGTTTGAAGATGGCCAGACCTGAGGGGGACCATCAACAGATTCTTAAGTCGGGCCGTTGGAAAGAGGCTGTTCAGGGGTATCTCGCCGCGATCTCGTATTGCGATGCCATGATCGGGCGTCTGATTGATGCTTACGACAAATCTCCCGAACGAGACAACACGATCATCGTGTTCTGGAGCGACCATGGCTGGCACCTAGGTGAAAAACAGCATTGGCGCAAGTTTGCCCTGTGGGAAGAGGCAACACGAGCTCCGTTGATCTGGGTTGTTCCGGGACTGACCCAGGCCAATGCCGTGTGCGATCGAACGGTTGATCTGATGAGCGTCTATCCCACTTTGACTGACCTCTGCGGCATCAAGACCCCGGCACACGTGGAAGGCCGTACTATCCGGACCTTGCTGGAAAACCCGGCCGCACCATGGGAGGCTCCCGCGCTCACGACATACCGCTTTGGCAATCACACGATCAGAAATGAAGGGTGGCGACTGATCCGATACGCGAATGGTGATGAAGAATTGTACGACGAGACGGCAGATCCCTACGAATGGACGAATCTCGCCAAGGACCCGCGTTTTGCGAGCCGGAAGGCAGAGCTCGCACGGTACCTTCCCTCGCGGAACGAACCTGAGATTCCGTCTGCAAAATGAATGTCCAGCCGTACGCGAAGAGCAGGTGCTGCAGCAGATCGAGAACGGCATCGCAGCAGACAGTGGTCCTGGTTGAACGTCGCGTAGTTCCTCTTCTCGGTTGAATAGCGTAAGCGAAGCCCATGAGTTAACTTATGAAGTCATCGGATGGGATGCTGGCGATGGACGCTGGCGGAATCAGATTACTTTGGAGAGGTTTTGCTATGTACTCGCGACGACAAGTCTTGGCTGCGTCCGTTGCTTCGACAGTTCTCGGTACCTCACTCTTCGCTGCTGACAAGGATAAAAAATTGCCAAAAGTTTACTTCGACATCAGTATCGGCGGGAAAGAAGCCGGCCGTATCGTCATGGAACTTCGCTCTGACGTCGTCCCCAAGACGGCGGAAAACTTCCGCGCTTTGTGCACGGGCGAAAAGGGCTTTGGATTCAAAGGCTCGTCCTTCCACCGCGTAATTCCCGACTTCATGTGTCAGGGGGGGGACTTCACCAACCACAACGGAACCGGTGGCAAATCGATCTACGGGCAGAAGTTTGCCGATGAAAATTTCCAGTTGAAGCACACCGGCCCCGGCATTCTGAGCATGGCCAATGCAGGGCCCAACACCAACGGTTCGCAGTTCTTCCTGTGCACTGCTAAAACCGCCTGGCTCGACGGCAAGCACGTCGTCTTCGGCAGCGTTGTCGAAGGTATGGACGTGGTCAAAGCCATCGAAGCCGTGGGTTCCGGATCGGGCCGTACTTCGAAGAAAGTCGTGATCGAAGACTGCGGTGAATTGAAAGACGAAGCGAAGTAAGCCTCTCGTTCAAGATTCCGAAATAAACAAAAGTGTCAGTTCTCGCGAGCGCCGCATCCCAGCTACGGCTGGGATGAATCGCTGTGCGAAGACTGACGCTCTTTGTTTTCCGGCGTCAGAAAACGCACGGCTTAGCAGGTCCTGCCTGTCACGGGTCGCTGCGATTCCGGCGCAGCAACCCAGTCTGCAGCCTTTTCAGCTTGTGGCAATGCCAATTGATTCCTCCCCCCCTGTTCGCTAAGTTGGCGCTATGGTCCCCAAATTTACTGCCAGACATCGCGTTGAATTCTTCGAAACCGATCTTGCTGGGATCGTGCATTTCGCCAACTTCTATCGGTTCATGGAACAGGCTGAGCATGCCTTCTTCCGTTCGCTGGGGCTCAAGATTCATGGCAATTTTCCTGACGGAACGGCCTTTGGCTGGCCGCGAGTTTCTGCGACATGCTCGTTCAAATCGCCGGCCTATTACGAGGATGAGCTGGATATTTCGGTAACCGTTGTGCGAGTCACTCGGCGGTCATTGACCACATCGTACGAGTTCCGGCGCGGCGACCTGCTGCTGGCAGTGGGTGAAATGAAGACCGCTTACTGCATCATTCCGGCGGGAGCTAAACTCCAGTCCGTGGAATTACCCGATGAGATCTACGAAAAACTGAATCAGTCATCCGGCGATTCCACCGTTGGCGATACGATCACTGTCTGATTTTCGCAGTAGAGCAGCGGTAGAGCAGCAGTGGATCAGTTGTCTCCGCGAGATTCCTTTCGTCTACTGCTGGAAGGCGCTGTCAAAGTGCAGACGTGCAGGAGGGAGTCATCTGGCTATGCTGCTGCCATCCGTATTCCGCCAGACCCAGTTTCCCTGAATCATGGTGCCGCACACGTGACTTGTCGGTTGGAACAGGGTCTGTCCGAAGTTGGCATCCTGAATCTCACCAAGTGCAATCAACGTCAGGTTTGCGGCCGTCGGTGATGCGTTTGACGCGGGGTCGAGGGCCGTTCGTCCCGTGATGGAACCGGCTTGCAGAAGTTCCCAAGGGGAAATGTCCGGGTGCTGCCGCGCCAGGAACTGTAATTCGGCGAACAGGCTGAGATCAGGATTCGATGCCCGACTATCGGTTCCAATAGCAACGCGACCTCCCATCTTCAGCAGACGCCGCCACGGATGCGGATCATGCCCAAATGCGAAGTGGGTGCGAGGACAATAGACCAACGTCATTTGCGGCTGCGCTGCGATAAAGCGAAGTTCTTCGTCGTTCAGGTAGTTGCCATGGACGATCAAGGCACGCGGTGCTTCCGCCAGTACATGCAGATAGTCGAGTGCCCGACGGGGAGTGGGAAACAGGTTTTCGTTCCAGATGCCGAAATCGCTCAGCAATTCCCGAAACTCACCGCTCTGAGAGGTAAGGAGTTCCAGTTCGCTGCTGGTTTCCGCCAGGTGCATCGCGACCGGACAACCCCGCATGCGGGCAATTGCGACCGACTCCCGCACCAGGTCCAGATGTGTGCTATACGGGGCATGCGGACTGATCCCGGGAGAAAGCTTCCCGGCGGCGGTTTCGACGACCGATCTGGCGAGCTGCACCTGTTGGGAGACTCGTACCGGGGACTGGCCGAGAACTTCCTGAAATACAACAGTCGGACAACCCGCTGCGGCGTAGTCGCTGGCCGACCAGCCAGTCGTGGCAATTTCGCCGATCAGTGTTGTGCCAGCGGACAAACTCTCACGGATTCCCGCACGAATGGCATCAGCGGTGGAGTCTGGATGAGCCTGTCTGTGCTTTACGACTGAGCGGATCCAGTCGGTGAACCGGCCGTTTGTGGGGATGGGCTGGGAAAGCAGACTGAATTCCAGATGAGTGTGTGCATTCACCAACCCGTCGACGAGAGCCACGCGGCCCAATTCCACTGCCGAGTGGGACTTTCCGGGGACAACATCGACCACGTGGCCCTGCTCGATCTGCACCGTTACGTCGAAGTGCGGAGTTCCACCCAGGCAAAAACAGGCCACGTGGTAGGATTGAGGTTGGCTACCCGCGGGGCTCATCCCGGCTCTCCAGATCGATGATGGTTTGACTCTCAAGGAATATGGCCACTGGTGCCAGCCCGGGGTGGTGGCCACTTCAGCCAATAAGGCCGGCCCAACGAATGCACTCGCAACCGGGACGGGGCAACGATGGGACGTGACGGGTTGAACGAACCACGCAAAGTATCAGACAGAGACCGGCTTTTGGGCCACGGCAGCATCGAGGGCTTTGTAGGCACCAAAGTCATTGAACCAGTATCGTTTGGCTAGCCGATAAGCCCAGCTTCGCTCGGGGATCTCCTGCCCGGGACCGTACTGAGACGGACGGGATTCCATCTTGCGGAGTTCCTCGAGAGCCGTCTTTCGCGCTGTCTGATCGCCCGCCTGATGACTCACAACAAGCTGATGCAGGACATCGGGTTGCTCGAGTACGATACAGCCGCGAGTGGACCTGGCTGCCACTTCGCGAAAATCTCGTAAAAACTCAGACTGGCCAATGACGTCACGAATGTGACGCTTGTCGTGAATGGATTCTTTGGCGAACTGAATGATGGGGCAGGGCTCGATCCCACCCCAGGGATTAATGTGATGCGTTAACCCGGAAGCAGCCGGACACAGGGCTTTCCCTTCCCCATCGTAGTAGGCGTCAATGATGCCGATCGGCTTGCGGACCCGCATTTCGACGACGAACCGGCGGATACGCAGTTGTTGCTCACGCGTCAGCGCGAGTTCCGGTTCCGGCTTTGGTCCCATCGGCCGGTAGACGTGGAACCACGAATACATGACTCCCATTTCAATGAGACGATCGAGCCATTTTTCGTTGACCAGATCGTCGATATTGGTCTGGCAGACACTGGTGCACACGCCTGTGATCACCTTATTGTCCAGGCAGTTCTGCAGTCCCTGCATCGTCTTGGACAAGACTCCGGGGCGGCCACGCCGCTCGTCGCTGATGATTTCCGTCCCTTCGACGCTGATCAGTGGAGTGACGTTACCCAGCCTTCGTAGTTCTGCAGCCACCTCCGGAGTGATGAAGTGGCCATTGGTGAACACCTGGAAATAGCAGTCAGGGTGTGCTGCCAGAATTTCCAGCAACTGGGGATGCATGAACGGCTCCCCGCCGACGATTCCGAAGAATCGATTGCCTGCTTCTTTGGCTTCTGTCAGCAGTCGATTCATCGATTCGACATCGATGATCTGCTGCTTGGCCGCAACATCGACCCAGCATCCCTGACACCGCAGGTTGCAGCTGTTGATGACGGAAATGTAGATAAACGGAGGGAAGAACTCGCCTCGTTTGAGTCGGCGTTTGAATCGCTGGACGGACAGCATTCCCTGAAAGCCAAAGTTGTAAGCGAGTTTCCACAACAGGCGTTTGTCGGTTTCCAGAAGAAGGCGGCGGGCCATGCGAAGATACATTGAAACTGTTCCTGACGCGGACGCAATCCGCAAATTGATTGTGTGGCGGCATCCTCGACGCGACACGGACCGGTAACGAGCGGGCGACGTTTGACACCCGCTCTCACAGCTTAACATAGTAGACATCGCCGCTGAAGCGGCTTCAAGTAATGGGCCAGTCGCATCCGGGTGACCACACGATGAGTTCGAGCAAGTCAGAACGACCCGCAATCCTGGGGGGAAGTCCGGCCTGCCCGGCAGGGCCGCCTGAATGGCCGCAAAGTGATCCTGCGATCAGCGAGGTTCTGACGCGTCTTTTCGCTTCAGGGGACTGGGGGCGTTACCATGGTCCCCATCTGCCGGAACTCTGCCACAGACTGGCCGAGTTCCATCACGTGGAGCACGTTCTTCCCTGCAGCAGCGGCACGGCCGCCGTTGAATTGGCGCTGCGTGGACTGGGAGTTCAGGCGGACGATGAAGTCATTCTCGCCGGTTACGACTTTAAGGCGAATTTTCAGAATGTCCTCTGCCTGAAGGCGACACCGGTTTTGGTGGACCTCGACCCCGAGACATGGCAGATCGACCCGCAGCAAGTTGCCGCTGCGGTGTCGGAGCGAACGCGGGCGATTCTGATCTCGCACCTGCATGGCGGAATCGTGGATCTGGTCCGCATTCGGGATGTTGCCGCATGCCACGGAATTCCAATTCTCGAAGATGCGTGTCAGTCCCCAGGGGCGATGTGGGGGGGGAACCGAATCGGCTCCGCGGGCGACGTCAGCGTTCTGAGCTTCGGTGGCAGCAAACTTCTGACTGCGGGACGGGGAGGTGCCATTCTCACGAATCGTCCTGAAATTGCGGAACGGATCAAACGCTATACGCAACGAGGCAACGAGGCCTATCCTCAATCGGAAATGCAGGCCGCTCTCCTGCTGCCGCAACTACAGCAGTTGGACCGCCATAACGAGATCCGTCGTGAATCCCTACGAATGCTCTGTTCGGACGAGCAACAGATGAAGGGGCTGAAGGTGCTGCAGCGGCCTCAGGAAGATCTGCTGCCAGCTTACTACAAAGTGGGCATTCGATACGATTCAACAGAGTTTGGAGGACTCTCCCGATCACTGTTCGTTCGCTCGATGCGTGCGGAGGGGATCGCAATCGACGCCGGATTTAGAGCCCTGCATCTGATCCACGCCAAACGCCGTTTTCGTACTCAGGGCGAGTTGCTGGAAGCGACGCGAGCGGACCAGGAAATGGTGGTACTTCATCATCCGGTTCTGCTGCAGGGAGACAGGGGCATCCGTGACATTCATAAGGCGATTGAGAAAGTGCGTGAGGGGGCCCCTCTGATCAGGGAACAAATACGGGTAGAAGAGCCTGCAGAGTCCTTCTTCATCTGAAATCGTTCTGGGTCCACGAAGTTGCCTGCGTTCAGTTCACTTGAAACGTCCGGTTTGATCTGATCAAAGTGCGTTGGGCTTGAGAGGATGCAGGTTGCTATCCGGTTCCCTTGCCGTTTCAATCGATGAATCGGCGATGCCAAAGGCCCACCCGGGGATATCTGTGTTCATCTGATCGCGAAAATTGAGATTGAAGGTACAGCAGGAGCATTCGAGGTCATCATGTCTGCGGAACCGACATCAGAATCGCTTACGATGGCAGACGCCGTCGTCAGGTGTCAGCGAATCTTCGCTCACGCGTGGATGGTTCGCACCTTCGTTAAACACAGCGAGATCATCGAAGATTTCCCGGAACTGATGACCATCGTCCGCGCAGTGTTCGACACATCTCGCGCATTGGAGACGGCCATCAGTCAGCCGGCCGATTATCTGAAGATGCTGCGAAAGAAATTTCCCAAACTGCGTACGGCAGCAGCGGAGTTTCGCGAAATGGCGCCTCAGGCATCCGACCATACGAATTTTCGCCAGGCGGTGATTTCGATGGACGGATGTATCGATGAACTTGAATTGATCCTGAAATCCTTCCCGACGGCAGCACCCCCTGCGATGCCCGCGAACTTTCGCCCGCCTTCCAGTTCGGTTAACCTATCGACAACTGCCGACACGCCGCCCGCCGATTGATCCTGCCCTCAGTTCATCCCTACAGATTGGTTTTCGGTGCGTGGTTATGCCTGATCCTCTTGTATTTATGATGGGCAATTTTGAGGCCCCCATTCCAACGGACCGTCAGTACTTTGAGTCCCATCTGTGGGCACAGCCTGTCGGACATTTGTTGCGGGTTGGCTTTACATCGTATGCCGTTCGATTACTTCAGGATGTCTATTTTCTCGACTGGCAGATCGATGCGGATACCCCAGTTCGTCGTAAGCAGTCGATTGGCGAAATCGAGAGTTCCAAGGCTGTCTCCACCATGTACGCTCCGGCGGACGGTCGGATTGTGAGGTTTAACGAAGCTCTTTTAAATGACCCTTCCCTGATCAATGCGGACCACCATGAGCGCGGGTGGCTGTACGAATTCGAAACGAACACTGGATTGCTTTCACCCGAGGACTATATCAAGGTTCTGGATGCTGGTTGGGAACAAACGCAGCGCGTGCTGAAAAATCAGTTCAACGAATGAAAATGCAGAAAGGGCCGTTCCTTGGCTCGTAAAAAGGTCACAGTCGTTATCTCTCAGGCACCCGGCAAGAACCCGGTGAAGAGACATCTTGAAGAAGAGATTGCGACTCAATTGATTCTGTCGGGAGTAGCCGAGGTTTCGGTTGTTCCGCACCTCTACGATCTGACGGCGGACCACACAGGAATGCTGTGGTTGAAGTCGCTGAAAGGGGATCTGATCGTGCTGGGATGGCTCTACCCGAGGGCCATCCGCTGGGTGCTGGACCGCAACGGAGTCAAAGGCAAGGAAGGGGAGTCCCGGCTGAATGCCACGGATAGTGACGAGGATGACGAGGGCGAGGAGGGAATTCCTCCAGAGGCCCAACCGGCCGATGAAGGGGCTTCCCGCGCCATCGGAGCACTGAATGTCCCTGACCGGACGATCTTTGCGATTGACCTGCGGACCAGTCCTGACGCAAAGACATACCTCGACGAAATCGAACGACTTTCTCAGGTCATGACCGCCCCGCTTGTCCAGTTAAATGGATTCGGCGGTATTCCCGTCATTTCGTCCAAATCCAACGGGGCACCCACCAATGGTGTAGTCATGGCGGGACCGTCAGTTTTCAACGGCGAATCTGCCGCTCTTGCCAGTGGCAGCACTGATCCCACTGCCAACGGATCTGGTGACGCCAAAGCGGATGGTCCGACGGTCATTCCTGCGGAAGGAATCCGTCGTCGGTGGTATCCTGTTATCGATTACAGTCGCTGCACAAACTGCATGGAATGCATCGATTTCTGTCTGTTTGGTGTCTACGGCGTCGATCTGCTGGATCGAATTCTGGTTGAGCAGGAAGACAACTGCAAGAAGGGATGTCCTGCCTGCAGCCGTGTCTGTCCCGCCAACGCGATTGTCTTCCCCGAGCATAAGACACCCGCAATTGCCGGGGCCGCTGGGGGCCTTGTGGAAGACTTCAAGATTGACCTGTCAAAGTTATTTGGTGCTCCGACAGCACTGGAAATGGCGGTCCTGGAACGCGACGTCGAGCTTGTCGCCGATGGGCGTTCTGCCGTGGGCGCTTCCGTCGGACTCCCCAAACGACAGGCTGAAGCGTCATCAAAACCGCGTGACGATCTCGACGATCTGATGGACGATCTCGACGCGCTGGATGTGTAGTATCTTGAGGCCATGGGAGTCGGGGTTGCTGTGAACGATTGGGATCGAGACCGTCTAACTCAGGGCTATCAACTCGCTTCGTCTGCTTTAAAGGACGAAGCGGCCGCTGAAGGAACGTGGGTCGGCGAACTCTCTTCGTCCCCCCTTTCCACTGCCACGGCCGTTGTCGCCCTGCAACTGGTCGGTCGTGATCAACCGCAACGTCAGAGCGAGTTCAAGGATCTGATTTCTCAAGGATTGAATTGGCTCGTCGAGTGTCAGAACTCGGATGGCGGGTGGGGTGATACCAGCCTGAGTCTCAGCAACATCTCGACGACTACACTCGTTTACTCCAGTTTTCATCTCGCACAGTCTCCCGAGAAGTTCGGACCGGCTGCCGAGCGGGCTCGCAACTACATCGAATCCAAGGGGGGATTCGACGCCATCAAACAGCGGTACGGAAAGGACCACACCTTTTCAGTCCCGATCCTGACGCAGTGTGCTCTCGCAGGATTAATTTCCTGGGACCAGCTTCCGCCGCTGCCGTTTGAGCTGGGTGTCTTTCCGCACTGGTTCTATCGCTGGATGAGTCTGCCCGTCGTGAGCTATGCACTTCCTGCCTTGATAGCGATTGGGCAGGTCCGACATCATCTGGCGCCGTCACGCAATCCCCTGATTCGGATGCTTCGCCAGATGGCGGTCAAGCCGACACTTCGCAGGCTGAAGACACTGCAGCCGGAAAGTGGCGGATTTCTGGAAGCAACTCCCCTGACGAGTTTCGTCACGATGAGTCTTGCGGCGATGGGCCAGTCGGCTCATCCCGTCGCTGAGCGGGGAGTCGACTTTCTAATCGCGTCGGTCCGACCCGATGGAAGCTGGCCAATTGATACGAATCTGGCCACCTGGGTTACCACTTTGTCGATCAACGCACTGCGTCCCGAATCGATCTCACCCGAGCAGGCAAAGTCTGTTTTGAGCTGGTTACTCAAACAGCAGAATCGTGTTGTCCATCCTTACACGAATGCGGCACCGGGGGGATGGGCCTGGACGGACCTTTCCGGCGGTGTCCCTGATGCAGACGACACGCCGGGAGCAATCCTGGCACTGCTCAAACTCGATGAACTGGGATCTGGCGAACGGTCACCCGAACTGGCGCCGGCGCTGCGTGCAGGAGTTCAATGGTTGCTGGACCTGCAGAACCGTGACGGCGGTTGGCCCACCTTCTGTCGGGGATGGGGAGCGCTCCCGTTCGATCGCAGTGCTCCCGATCTGACGGCACATGCCCTGCGTGCCATTCATGCCTGGCAACTCTGGCATCGCGCACAACAAGCACATTCCGCGGGGCCGGATCCGCTGCTGGAACGGGTCGAACAGGCAGCATCCGCAGGGTTCGCGTATCTGGCACAGACACAACATCCGGACGGAACCTGGCACCCGCTCTGGTTTGGTAATCAGTTCGCTCCTGATGAGGCGAATCCTGTTTACGGGGTGGCCCGGGTGCTGGCTGCGTACCGCGATACAAATCGATTGCCGGATGTGGCTTGTCAATTCGCCTGTGACTGGTTGGCGGAC